>CAZCQC010000016.1:0-7781 GCA_964500155.1 uncultured Rikenellaceae bacterium
TACAATGATTACTTCGCCGCGATTCGGAACGGCAGATCTTAGCCGATATAATGTTCTGATAATAACCGGTTCGCCTGAGATAAGTTCTGCAGGACTTGAAAACATTAAGACATGGAACCGGAACGGGGGAACAATTATCGGATATGAAAGCGGAAACAGCTGGCTGGCAAAAAGCAAATTTGCCGAAATAGAATTTGTATCTGCTGTAACGGATAAGAAAAAAGATGGTATATATCTGAACAAACCGGCCGACAGCCAGGTTCAGCAGATCCCCGGTTCAATTTTCCAGACAAAACTTGATCTGACCCATCCACTGTGTTATGGCTACACCAGGGATATAATGCCGGTTTTTAAATCAACAAACACGGTGGCAAAGAAAGATCCAAATATTTACAATAATCCGATACTCTACACGGATGCTCCTTTATTGAGCGGATACTGCACCAAAGAGAACATTGAAAGGATAAAGGGAACTCCATTTGCCAGTGTTCACGGTACAAGAGTAATTTCCCTTTACGACAACACAAATTTCAGAGCATACTGGTACGGAACGAACAAAGTGTTTATGAATGCGATATTCTTCGGACAGATAATAAGATAGGTCAAGGCGTAACAGGGTAATAGCATAACGGCCTCTCCCCAACCCCTCCCCCAGTGAGGGAGGGGCTTAAAATCCAGCAGCAAAAGTCCCCCTCTCTCCTGGGAGAGGGGGATTTAGGAGAAGAGGCCAAAATCTGCCAAAATCTGCGGAAAGATCTGCGATCCCGAATACTCGGGACTGCGAGAAAAAAGAAAGAAAAGAAATTTCTCGCTGAATTTCTCAGAGTAATTCGCGGAGTCGTGCAGATAGGAACGGAGTTACGCAGAAAAGAGTGTTAAATCTTCCTAAAAAATCTATAAATTCAGTTTGTCTTTTGTTTGATGAATAAATTTAAGCTAGATTTGGCAAACGCTTAACAGAATTAAATGAATATTAATCATTACCGTCATTATTACTATTATTACCGGCTTCAGGAGGGAAGTCTTGATATAGTGTAATACCGATGGCACAATATAAGATTAAGGCTTACCAGATTCGATAAGCCTTTTTTATTTTCACTAACCTTAACAAAAAAAATATGGATAAGACTTCAACAAACGGGACAGTAAAATTTTTTAACAGGACACAAATCCCTCTTGAAATGCACAAGGTAAAGGTAGTTCAGGCTCTTAACCTTGTACCTGTCGGGCGGCGCCTTGAGGCAATTGATGAGGCAGGCTATAACTCTTTCCTTCTTAAAACAACCGATGTTTTCCTTGACATGCTTACCGACAGCGGAACCAATGCCCAGAGCGACGCCCAGATCTCTAAAATGTTCATTGCTGATGAGGCCTACGCCGGCTCACAAAGCTTTACCCGCTTTGAACAGAGTATCTTACAGGTATTCGGGAAGAAATTAGTATTACCAGTACACCAGGGTCGTGCTGCGGAAAATATTCTTGGAAAATCATATGTAAAGGAAGGTTCGGTGGTTCCCACCAATTATCATTTTACAACTACACTTGCTCATATTATGCTTAACGGGGGCAAAGTACTGGAACTTTATGCTGCAGAAGCGATGAAGGTAAAAAGCTCTCATCCTTTCAAAGGCAATATGGATATAAGTAAACTGGAAGAAGCAATTAAGATTAATGGCCCGGAGAATATTCCATTTATTAGGATGGAAGCATCGACAAATCTTCTTGGCGGACAACCGTTCTCGATGGAGAACTTAAAAGAGGTAAGAAAGGTTGCGGACAAATATGGAATTATTATTGTTCTGGACGCCAGCCTTGTCGGCGAAAATGCATATTTCATTAAGGTAAGGGAGAAAGGCTATAAAAACAGTTCGCTTGGCTCTATTCTTATGGAGATGAGCAATATGTGCGACATAATCTATTTTTCAGGCCGCAAGGTCAGTTCTTCACGTGGAGGGGCAATCTGCACAAACAGCACTGAAGTCTTTAATCGTCTGAAATTCCTGCTTCCGGTTTATGAAGGATTTCTTACGTACGGTGGAATACCGATCAAAGAAATAGAATCAATGGCTGAAGGGCTGAAAGAGACCATTGATGAAAATGTCGTGAGCCAGTCACCGGCCTTTATCAATTATATGGTGCAGGAGCTCGACAAACTCGGAATCCCTGTTGTAATGCCCGGTGGAGCCCTGGGCTGTCATGTTGATGCAGGTCAGTTCCTGGATCATCTTCCCCAGACAGAATATCCGGCCGGTGCTTTGATTTCAGCCTTCTACATTATCTCCGGGATCAGGGGGATGGAGCGGGGAACAATGAGTAATAACAGGGATGAGAAAGGGAATGATATCCTGGCGGACCTTGAGCTTATGAGGCTGGCAGTACCCAGAAGAGTGTTTACATTATCACAGATCGAATATGTTATTGACAGGCTGAACTGGCTGTATCAAAACAGGAAACTTGTAGGAGGACTAAGGTTTACTGAGGAACCGGCGTTACTCAGGTTCTTTATCGGCCGGCTTGAACCTTTAACCGACTGGCCTCAGAAGCTTGCAGCAAAATTCAAAAGCGATATAGGGGATAGTTTGTAAAGGCACGGATAGCATATCCGCGCCAGCAGGACCCGCGCAGAGGTGACGCAGGTCGCGCCTACTGCGCTCAACTTCTTGACTCAGGTGGTTTTCTACAAACAGGTTGTGAGTTTAGAACACGATTTTTCTCAGAGTAACTTTCGGTATCTTCTGAAGATCATTTTCGAGCAAATCCATCTGTATCTCATCACCGGTGAGCTCTATGATTATCAGTCCTGCTGGTTCGCCAATGAATTCTTCGTTTACACCCAGCCGGGTACGAATGACGCATCCGTATGAGGTAAGGGTTTTCTGAATTAAAAGGATCGTTTCACGTTCCTTTTTCTCAACCATAATACCCATAATCCTTAGAGATCCTTCTTCGGAACTGAAATTGACGAATGGCTTGCTGTCATCAAATGTCATTTCACGGACTACAACTCCTCCAAGATCCTTTAGTTCGGAAAAAAGCCTGCCTGTTTCGATAGCGGTTCCTGTCAGATGGAGAAGGATATATGCCTCTCGGCTGCATAGTTCCGTTGACAGCTCATGAAATCCAAGCCGGGTGGTTATTAGACTTGCATACTTTGACAGGATACCCTGGGTAAGTCCGGCTTCCTTAATCCTGTCGATGATCTTAATTCCGAGAATCTTTATCATAATGGGTCAGTAATATTGTTAATTATTTAACAGAAACGTAAAGGCGTCGGAGTAAGGAAGTGGGCTGCACCGCTGGTACGGATTTGACTTCATCGAGCTCGTCCCGCAATAGACGTCCTCGGTTAGCGAAGTGTAATCCGTGCCGGTTACTTACAAGCACGGATTACAAATCCGCGCTGGCGATAACTGCCCGTCGCCCGTCTCCTTAAAAATACAGATCTCTTTCACCATTTTTAATCCGTTCGATCTTTTCCCTTGTATTCTTTGCGACTCCGGGTTCAAGTTTAGCAATGTTTTTGTCGACTGCTTTCCATCCTTTTTCGGCAACTTCCTCTGTGGCATAATCGCAAATATATTCCGACAGGGTGAGAATAGCATTGGGGGTACAGAATCTTTTTATAAATCCGGGTACCGAGAACTCCATAAAGTGCTCTCCTGTTCTGCCCATTCTGTAGCATGAAGTACAGAATGAAGGAATATAATCGCTTGTCAGAAGTTCGTCGATTACCTCTGAGAGCGACCTGTCGTCACTGATTTTAAATTGTTCACGATTAAGGTTCTGAACCTCATTCTTAGAGCCTGAGTAAGACCCCAGTTCAAGTTTTGTACCACCGTCGATCTGGGAAACCCCGTACTGCATTACATCTTTGCGAACTGCCGGCGCTTCCCTGGCAGTTAGGATCATTCCGGTGTAGGGTACAGCCAGACGAAGAATCGGAACCAGCTTTTTAAAATCCTCATCACTGGTCTGGAATTTATTGCTTATATTAAGGCTCAATGCGTCCTTAATACGAGGAAAGGAGATAGTATGGGGGCCTACATCATAGCATGCCTCCAGATGGTTAGTGTGCCGGACAAGCGCAAGGACTTCAAAGCGCCAGTCATAAAGACCAAAGAGGGCTCCGATACCAACATCATCAATACCAGCTTCCTGTGCTCTGTCGAGTGCGGTCAGCCTCCATTCGTAATCTCTTTTTTTTCCTCCCAGATGGTACCATGAATAGGCTTCCTTGTTATACGTCTCCTGGAATATCTGGTACGTTCCGATACCTGATTCACCAACCTTTCTGAAGCCTTCAATATCAAGAGGAGCTGCATTTATGTTCACTCTTCTGATTTCGCCATGTCCTTTCTTAACACCATATACTGTTTTAACCGTATGAGCAATATACTCGGCCGAATAGTCGGGGTGTTCGCCATAAACAAGAATTAGTCTTTTCTGGCCATTATCTTCAAGAGCCTCCACTTCCTTAACGATCTCCTCATCAGTCAGTGTCTTGCGTATCGCATCACTGTTAGAAGTCCTGAAACCGCAATACTGGCAATTATTTGTGCATTTGTTACCGACATAAAGAGGGGCAAAAAGGACAATCCTGTTGCCATATACTTTTTCCTTCAGCTCGCGTGCCCCAGCTCTTATCTCTTCAAAAAGACCGGTCCCGACAGAATTTATAAGTACTGCAGTCTCTTCAAGAGTCAGTCGGTGCTTATCGAGCGATTTGGCAATTACTTCCCTTACCCTTACTTTATCGGGCTTTACATTATTGATCAGACCCCATATCTCATCAGGATCAATGAATGGTTTCATCCGCTGATCGGGGATGCTCAATTTTTCAGGAGAAAAACGCATTATAATTCAATTAAAAATTCAGGTGTAAAGATACGGAAAAAAGAAACTTCTTAACCCATCCTCCATCTCCTTCCCTTAAGGGTAAGGGAAGGAGTGAAAAAACTGCATTAATGGTACCCCTCTTCCCTTATTGCTTAAGGGAAGAGGCAGGGAGAAGGGTTAAGATTATATAAGGGGGTGAGTACCGGCGATCCCAGGGCAGAGGTGCGAAAAAAAAGTAATTACATTGTAATTACTTAATAAATCAGCTCCGAAATTTCAGTTTTGGCTGCTTTAAGCCATCGTGCAGAATCTGACTGGTGTAACAGATCGATTGATCCATGGATCCTCTTATGAAAGAAGATTATTGAATCACGATCATACCTGGTCGGATCTCCCTCAAAAAGATTCAGGAGTACCTCCTTCTCTCCCCCTGATGTTTCATTTATGATCACCATACCCTTGGAAATACCGGCACCGGTCTTTGAAGATACAGCATAAATACCCGGAGCTGGTAAAAGCTTGCATTCTTCAGTCAGAGGGATTTTCGCCAGATTGATCTCATAAAAATTGTTACGGTACCGATACCTCTCTGATTTTCCCATAACTATGTAATAATGATCAAGATATGCATTTGCTTTTTGAATATATCCTTCACTTATCGCCTGCCGGATCTTAGTAGAGCTGACCGTTTCGTGCATTACCTCCTGTTCAGGGATCTCTTCAGCTTCAAAACCGTATTTTTCACGCATCCCCCACAGCTGCTTATAGTCGCCTTCCTGGTTAAATCCGAAGTGATGATTAAACCCGGCAACCACAACTTTTGCATGCAGAATTTTATAAAGGTAGTCCCTCACAAACTGCTCGCTGGTGGTCTTCGCAAAATCCCGTGTAAATTCAATGATAATAATATTATCGAGCCCTGCCTCTCTTAAAAGTTCAAGTTTTTCCTCCTGCGAATTTATGAGCTTAAGATTCTTCCCTGCTGTTTCAGGATAGAGTACTTTCCTCGGATGCGGATCAAATGTTATAAGCACAGATTCCCCATCATATTTCTCTGACAGCATTTTAAGCCTTTTTAATATGGTTTTGTGACCGATATGCACGCCATCGAATGAACCTGTCGTTACAACAGGATTCCTTATACCGGTGGCTTCCTCAAAGCTTCTGAAGATCTTCATGATGCATACATCTTAAGGCTATATTTTATTTTCCTTAACAAAATATGCAACTTTTTCTATTGAGGTGATCATGTCGTATTCCTCGAGAAAAACACCTGAAGGAACATTTAGGGGAATTGTAGTAAAATTAAGGATCCCTTTAATTCCATAGCGAACTGCTTCCTCAGCTATTTCCCTGGCAAAATCTGCCGGAACGGTCAGAATGGTTATCTGAATTTTTAGTTCCCCAATTATCCTTTCCATGTCATTATAAGGATAGCATTTGACTCCCGAAATGACCCTGTTGATCTTCTGTGGGTCATTATCAAACGAAGCTACAAGATTCAGCTTTGACCTTTTGCCCTTAAAATATCCGGCCAGTGCTCTTCCAAGGTTTCCAATTCCGATGATAGCGACGTTCATTCCCTCATCTGAGTCAATTATACTGCTTATTGTATCAATAAGCTCTTTGACATCGTATCCTTTTCTATGGAAGCTTGAATAACCAATAAGCATCAGGTCGCGTCTGACCTGGACTGCAGTGATATGGAGCCTGGATGCAAGATCGTGAGAAAAGATGAAATTTTTCTTTTCATCAAGGCATGTAAGAAGGGTTCTTCTGTATTCACTCAGCCTTTCGACTGTTTTACCTGGTAATGCATTCATTTTAATCAGATAGATTTATTTGTTTTTTTCGGAAGACGCACTGTAAAAGTCGTTCCTACATCCGGGGAACTTTCTACTGCAATTGTTCCATTATAAAGTTCAACGACTTTCTTAACTATTGAAAGACCAAGACCGCTGCCGCTTATATTTCTTGTCTTTTCATTCTTTATCCTGACAAATTCGGAGAAAAGCTCATCCTTGTCCGCTTCATTGATCCCGATTCCGGTATCTGAAAAAATCATAACCACTTCACTATCATTCTCATCAATAATAATTTCAGCTTTACCTCCTCTAATATTGTATTTCACTGAATTGGAAACCAGATTATTGAAGATAATCTCCATATCGGTCGGATCGGCCATCAGTATTGCATCGGATTTTATGGCAAGATCAACAGTTACTTCCATCTGAATAGCATATGGTCTGACAGTAACTATTGCATTTGATGCAATTCCTGAAAGGTGAACCTCCTCAATTTTTTCTTCCTTTCTCTCAAGCCTGATCTTAGTAAAGTCAAGCAGATCCATTATAAGGTTTCGCATTCCCTGGATTCTCTGGAGTGATCGTTCAATCGGGGTTGCATAATCTTCGATCCTGTCGCCCGACTGCCTTTCCTGCATCATCCTCAGATAGCCTTCGATAGCGTTCAGCGGAGCTTTTAATTCGTGCGATAAAACAGACAGGAACTGGTATCTTACTTTTTTACCCTCCTGATTCATCTTATGTGTGATCCTCTTCAGGTACTGCTGCTTTGTAATATTCTCAATGCTCGATTTCAGCTCCTGGGGGGTGAATGGTTTTGGCACGAAATCAGTAGCACCGAATTTATGTGCTTTCAATGCAACATCGAGTGAGGCATATGATGTTATCATTGCAACCACTATGTCATATTTCTTGTTTCTGATATACTCGAGCACATCTGTGCCCTGTATGCCGGGCAGCTTATTATCCAGAAGGACAATATCCGGTTTATCCCTGTCGATAATAACAATTCCTTCCTCACCTGTTGCAGCTTCCAGAACCTCGTATGTATAATCCTCATCCATAAAAGGATAATTGACCTGGAAGTGGCTAAGTATCCGGGTAACTCCCGATCGGATACCTGGTTCATCATCAACAACA
>CAZCQC010000017.1:0-3866 GCA_964500155.1 uncultured Rikenellaceae bacterium
GAACGCATTATTCCAGGCATTCTACTTATACTCAATTAATTGCCATGGTACTTCACTCGATGTTTATACAGGCTGCGAAAAGTATAATAACAAGGTATTTAATGATATACCTTATCTTGATGTTACTGCGGTTTTAAATGAATCAACCAGGATGCTGGTGGTAAATGTGGTCAACAGACATGAGACCAATGCAATAACCGCGGATGTTCTCTTGCAGACAGGTAATTTTAACGGGGTTGGAAAAGCTAATGAATTGAACGGAAAATCATTAACAACCAGAACTACCAGGACTGAAGAGGCTGTAAGCATAAGTTCTAAGGAAGTGAAATTTAAGGGTAATACTATTAGCTATAGTTTTCCGGCACATTCTTTTACACAGCTTGAGATACCGGTTAAATAACTTAAATACTAATGTCCCGGATTATTAATTCAATTATTATGAAGAAATCTTTACTTTTTACTCTGGGATTTTTTTTGACATTTAGTCTGTGGGGACAGGGATATCCATTTCAAAATCCTGAATTAAGTTCTGAGGAACGGGCCCGAGATCTGATAGCCCGTTTAACATTAAGCGAAAAAGCATCTTTGATGTGCGACATATCTGATGCCATACCACGCCTGGGCATAAAAAAGTTCAACTGGTGGAGCGAGGCATTGCATGGGCTAGCAAATAACGGTAACGTTACGGTTTTTCCGGAACCTGTCGGTATGGCAGCTTCATTTGATGATCAACTGGTTTATCGTATCTTTAATGCAACTTCTGATGAAGTCCGTGCCAGGTACAATGAGTCAATACAAAAAGGAGAGGAAAATAAAAGGTTTCTTAGCCTTTCGGTCTGGACACCAAATATTAACATTTTTCGTGATCCACGATGGGGAAGAGGTCAGGAAACATACGGCGAAGATCCTTACCTGATGTCACGGATGGGAATATCTGTTGTAAAAGGATTACAGGGTCCCTCCGATTCAAGGTATAAAAAGCTTTTAGCTTGTGCAAAACATTACGCCGTTCACTCAGGGCCTGAGTGGAGTCGTCATGAAATAAACCTTAACAAAGTTGACCCCCGCGATCTGTGGGAAACCTACCTTCCTGCATTTAAGTCATTAGTTCAGGAAGCAGATGTACGCCAGGTAATGTGTGCCTATCAGCGGTTAGACGATGAGCCATGCTGTGGAAATTCACGTTTGCTTCAAAAAATTTTAAGAGATGAATGGGGCTTCAGGTACATTGTCGTTTCGGATTGCGGAGCCATAGCCGATTTTTATACAAGTCACAAGGTTTCATCTGATGCAATCCATGCTGTTTCTAAAGGCGTTTTAGCAGGAACTGATGTTGAATGCCAATGGATTAACCACAATTATAAAAAACTTCCCGATGCTGTTGAGAAAGGTTTGATTACTGAAGAAGAAATTGACAAACATTTATTACGGGTATTGGTTGGCCGTTTCGACCTGGGAGAAATGGATGATGATGCTTTGGTGCAATGGGCCAAAATTCCGGCGTCGGTTATTAATAATGATGAGCATAAAAAACTTGCTTTGGACATGGCCCTGGAATCAATGACGCTTCTTCAGAATAAAAACAATATACTTCCCTTAAAGAAATCACAAAGAAAAATAGCTGTAATTGGTCCAAATGCAAACGACATACCCATGTTATGGGGAAATTACAACGGAACACCTGTAAGAACAATAACAATTCTCGACGGTATTGCCTCTAAAATTCCGGCCGACCGGCTTATTTTTGACAAAGGCTGCGATCTGGTTGAAGATAAGGTAACCGAAAGCTATTTTTCGAAATGTTCCATCGAAGGAAAAAAAGGATTTAAAGCCACCTACTGGAATAACAAAGACCTTAAAGGTGATATTGTTGCTACTCAACAGATAGAAAACCCTATAAAACTAACCGTAGCCGGACAGCACGAATTTGCACCAGGGGTTCGGCTTGAAGGCTTTTCTGCTAAATACGAAACTGAGTTTGAATCATCTCAAAATGAAGATATTGTATTCAAATATGGAGCTACCGGTCACTTCGAATTGCTGGTAAATGGAGAATCTGTTACACGGTATGATAATTGGAGAACACTTCCTTCAAGACATTCATTTAAGGTAGAAAAGGGGGAAAAATATAAAATTGAAATACGTTATGCTCAGCTGAACGATTGGCAGGCGAACCTTGAGTTTAATTTTGGTAAAGAAGTTGATGTAAAGTTTACTGATCTTTTAAAGAAAATTCAGGAAACTGATGTAGTAGTATTTGTTGGCGGACTTTCAACACAGCTCGAAGGAGAAGAAATGCCGGTATCATACCCTGGTTTCAAAGGCGGTGATCGTACCGATATTGAACTTCCTTTGGTTCAGCGTAATTGCTTAAAGGCTTTGAAACAAGTGGGGAAAAAGGTCATTTTCGTTAACTGTTCAGGTTCTGCTATTGCTTTATTACCTGAAACTGAAACCTGCGATGCTATCCTCCAGGCCTGGTATGGAGGTGAATCAGGTGGTCAGGCTGTTGCTGATGTGCTCTTTGGCGACTTTAACCCATCGGGTAAATTACCAGTCACTTTCTACAAGAACTCACAGCAATTGCCCGATTTCGAGAATTACTCCATGAAAGGACGGACTTATCGTTATATGTCAGATCCGCTCTTCCCCTTTGGTTTTGGACTGAGCTATACAACTTTCTCAATCGGGACTGCCGGGATCCCGAGAAATAAGATCAGTAAGGATGGAGATGTTGAACTTATTATTCCTGTATCAAATACAGGGAAACGGGCCGGAACAGAAATCATCCAGGTTTATGTGCACAAAGTAAATGACACAGATGGACCTCTTAAAACCTTAAAGGGATTCAGGAGGATTGAATTGGCTGCCGGAAAATCGGGTCAGGCAGTTATTAACCTGCCTTTTGCTTCATTCGAGTTCTTCGACCGGACAAGTGGCAGGATGGCTGTTACACCCGGGGAATATGAATTATGGTATGGTAACAGTTCTGCTGTTAAAGATCTGAAAATGGCAATGATAACAATTCTATAAATTTGAAGCATTATGAAAAAACTTATCTCTGTTTTGGCTGCTATTATTCTCAGTAGTATCGTATCTGCCCAGTTCTCCGGCGTCCAGCGCGGACAACAGGTGCAACCGCTGCCCGAAGGTTTTAAACCTTCTTCATGCAACACCTTTTTATCACAATACCCGGCTGTAAACTCTCAGACCGGTCAGGCAATGTTCCGTGTTGTAGCACCTACTGCTCGTAAAGTTCAGGTCGATCTGGCAGGCAAAAGATACGATATGACGAAAAATGAAAAAGGGATCTGGACATGCATATCCGACACTCAGGTAGTCGGTTTTCATTATTATTCCATCTGGATCGACAGCGTTGCTGTGATGGACCGGAACACAGAAGCCTATTTCGGCAGCAACTGGGAATCATCAGGAATTGAAATTCCGGAAGGACCTGAAGGCGATTATTACAGGTTCAATAAAAACATTCCTCACGGACAGATTCGTTCAATTTACTACTGGTCGGAAATAAATGGCATGGAGCGTCATTCAAATGTATATGTTCCTGCTGAGTACGAGCAGAATCCTACAAAAAAATATCCGGTTCTGTACCTGCTTCACGGCTGGGGTGAGGATGAAAACGGCTGGTCAAACCAGGGCCACATGGGGAACATCATGGATGGATTGATCTCATCCGGTAAGGCTGTTCCAATGATTGTCGTGATGGACTGCGGCGATATCAAAACCAACTCAGATGTACGCATGGCATCAACGAACGATGTGACCCAGATCTATATTAAGGACCTGGTACCTTTTATCGATGGGACCTTCCGCACGAAGACCGACAGGCAGAACCGCGCAATGGC
>CAZCQC010000018.1:0-5969 GCA_964500155.1 uncultured Rikenellaceae bacterium
CAAAGTTACTAGACAAATCATATACAAGTCAAATTTTTTTTGAGTGCCTGGAGATATTATTACCATAAATTTATTTCTCAAGACATCAAGGATTCAGCTCCTGGAACTTATGGTCAATTAATTCCGGCCAGAAGTATAATGTATAAAACAATTACGTTTGAAATTATTTTTTTCATAATAAAAAAGTTTTAAAATTCATAAGCTGATACGTAACCCTGTATCAAGACGCTACAGACATATGTAAAATTTCAATTGTAAAACTATCTGAACAACTGTAAAGGTTCCATACACTTTAAAATGTTAACGGATGATCCGGTAAATACGAAAATCTCCTGATATAATGCCTTAATGCATTTTATTTCTGCAAAAACTACGCTGAAACAATTCTATGATTTAACCTTTTTAAATATTCTGTCCCAGGTTTTAAAAGATGATGTGGGGAATTTTGGCGGGGGATACGGCTTAAGATCTTTTTGTTATTGGAAGTTGGTTTAAATAACAGTCCAATTAGTCAGTTATTAAGTTCTTTATCAATTAATTCAATAATGGAAATAATTTCATTTTGTGCCTGCTTGTAAGCATCCATTTTCTCGATCATGAGGACAATCAAAATATCAAGACTATTTTGAAACTTATACCCGAAAATAAAATTCATATCCATTACTTTTAATGGATCAAACTGGATTACCTGACTGATCTCAGGAATAATTTGTGACAATATAATCGAGGCATGATTCTCTTCTAACCTGTTAATATAGGTGTAGTTTTCTTCTAAACTCTGTAGTTTTTCTGTTATTTTATTGTTATTTATTAATACTATCTCACCACTATTTACAAGGGTCTGGTAGATATTGCTTTTTCGCCTGAAATCAGAGAACCTGATCATATTTAAGGTTATCTTTCCCAATGTATCAATTTTGCTTTTTTCGTTCGACAGGATTAACGTTTTTGCAAAAGAAAATTGATTCAAAAAATTTTCGTTGTATTTAATTTCTCCGCATAAAGTAGTTAAATCTTCGTTCAGTTGATTTTTAATACTTTGATAGTACTGGAGCTCCAGTTTTTTTTCGGTTCTATGCTGATTCCAATTATTCAGGTATAATGCCAGAAGGATTCCAATGACTACAATAATTACTTCACCCGCGGCATAGGTCAGGTATCTTTTTAGATTTCCTTCCTTAATCAGGTCTCTTCTTATTTTTCTCAGGTAGTTTAGCATTCTTATTTTTTTAGAGACCATCAGCAGAGGTTATAAAAGCTACTTCTCTTTCTTTGTGGCCTTTTGATTAAACGGTATTAAAATCATTATGTCTGTAAATATATTACCTGAAATTCAGAACGTTTTTAATTCTTTCAGCATGACAATACTTTAATAGCTGTTTGGTCTTATTCAATTAGGTATATTCAATTATCTGTTTAGTATCCTTATTTATCAGGTTAAAATTATTAAATATAAATCAATTGTTATCAATTTGATATGCTGTAATGTAAGGTGTAATAAATACAAATACTTCAGGCCAGCTGCTTTCCTTTCAGGAGTGAGATCAGGAAGCTGGTTGTATCCGACATCTAATAGAGTATTTCATGGTGGTGAACATCCATGTCCACGACCCGTTGGCGAAGAATGTGATC
Source organism: uncultured Rikenellaceae bacterium (assembly GCA_964500155.1). GTDB lineage: Bacteria > Bacteroidota > Bacteroidia > Bacteroidales > VadinHA17 > LD21. The sequence continues at coordinate 1,633 of CAZCQC010000018.1, forward strand.
TATACAACACCTCAGGGAAGAAACCTGCAGACGAAAGGATTTTTACAATTGCACAATATATAGTAATCTTGTCTGGAGCAATGGGATTTATTCTCGTTTTTAATCTCGAGAAAAGTGAAATCATTTTAAAAAATCCGCGCTGTACGTTCCTCTTTTTATCTTGTTTTTGATCCCCAATGCAATCGCAGTTTTGTATTGGCTGTCTTTAAAACTGGATCAAAAAATCATCGACTGGTATGATGAGAAGCAACTTCGGGATATTATGAAGGCTTCTTTAACTACTTTGCTATTATCATTCCCGGGATTATTGTTGTTTTATTTCTGGGTATTCCATTTATTCTTTTTTTCTTTTTATACTATTTATTTCTGGTCTTAGTATTATTCTCTGGAAGCACATTGTTTTACAATAGATTTTAACATTATTTGTATTAGCAACTGAATTGTTGAAACATATTTGTTTTGCTTTTACAGACCTTTTTGAAATGGTTAAAGAAGGACGGATTTTTTGGGATTAGGTGCTGAGCTTTAATGTATTCTCAACATTATTTTTCTCCCCGTTTTGTTGATGGGATAATTCCTCACTGATCGTCCAAAGTTTTTCTTGCAATTCCTTATCGTAGGAATATTTTGTGGATTGTATTTCTTTACCATCATATTTTAAGAATGTTCCGTTTGAGTTTTCATACTTCTTGTCTATGGCTACGCTGCATAGCATCTTTGCTGGTTTGTCCGGAGTAGAAGAAATAGTTTTGAAAATATAGTAAAGAAGTTTGGGCATATCTTTAGTCAGGTCAGATTTTACAAGTCCTGGATGGAAAACACTGGCCGTTACGCTTGTTCCTTCCAATCGTCTTGCTAAAGAGTAAGTAAACATAATATTCATCATTTTGGATGCACCAAAAGCTCCTAAAAATCCTGCAGAAAACTTTTTATTTCCGTTAATATCATCAAAATCGATTTTGGTCGTTGAAGGAGCTGAAACAGTTACAACTCTTGACGGTTTACCTGCTTTCAACAGATCAAGCAATTCATTTGTGAGAATAAACGGACCCAGATGATTTGTCGCAAACATATACTCCAGTCCCTGGGAATTTTCTGTTCGCTGTTTTTTAAAAATGGCAGCAACATTCACTAATGCGTTCAGGGACTTATGGTTGTTCTTAATTTCAGCAACTGCCTTTCTGATTGATTTTGGCTCACTTAGCTCAGCAACAACTGTTTCTATATCATTGTTGTTTGACACCTGCATAATATCTGATTTTACCTTTGAAAGTTTTTCGTGATTTCTTCCTAGCAAAATTACCGTACAATTATTTTTTGCAAATTCCAGCGCTGTGGCTTTGCCTATAACGCCTGTTGCCCCTGTTATTAAAACTGTCTTTTTCATCACATTTAGTTTTACTATTTCATAATTTTCACCAGGTCATTTCTCCAATACCAAGACGTGATACAACTAGTTCACTGCCTCCTAATTTCATCATGTTTTCCCCAGTCGTCATGATTATTTTCTTGTTGATAGTATAAACATTCATCTGTTGGTGTTTGTTCTAACTTTAGCCATGATAAATTAACCACCAAAATCTGGAGCCAAACCCTTGTTGTATTGTCAGGTATATTAAGTGTTTTCAGACCTTCTTATAGTGGTCAAGTAGGACGGATTTTTGATCGTATATTGCCTTTGTTTAAGGAATAGCCAACCATAATAATTTTAAAAGGGCAAAATGTAAATATTCATAATCATTTTTTAAATAGCTGTGTTTTAGTACAAGCATCATTGCTTTTGGCTCTTTTCCATCTGTTGTGCAGCCATAACCATTCAGTGGGATTCCTTATTAATATCTCAGCAATCCAGTCAATCTGAATTTGCGTATTTACCTGCAGAAATCTTTCATTATCATCTTCAGGCTGAAGAGAAATTTCAGGCAAAATAGTTATATGATGAAGATTCTCCTTATTGCGCACAATAAAGGCTGGGATGACAGGGGCCCCTGTTCTTTTTGCCAGTAATGCTGGTCCTGGTGGCGAGGGAACATATTTATTAAAAAAATTAATATAAATTCCTTTAGGATGTGACTGATCGTTTGAGATGAAAACAATTTTCCCTTCCTTCAAAGCTCTGATAATAGATATTGTGAGCGCTGTTTCCGATTTGTATTTCAAAGGTGTAATATTGAATTTCCTGAATATATTCCCAAAAAATTCACCGGGGAAATTCGATGCTTCTTTATAAACTGTGGCTATTGGATAGCCTTTAATTGCCAACCAGATTATCATTAAAGGAAAATTGCCGAAATGTCCGCTATACAACAAAGCTCCCTGGTTCCTTGCTTTCAGATCATCAAGTTGTTCGAGTCCTGAAACGCTTGCCATTTTCAGGATTCTGTCTACATTATATTTACCATTTATTATATAAGCAAACTCAAAATAATTCTTAAGCATATTCCTGAGTGATTCCCTGAACATTGAATTTCTTTCCTCAGGAGTTTTCTCAGGAAAAACGATTTCTAAATTGTCCAGTGCAATTCTCTTTCTCTTCCATTTGAGTCTTGACCCAACAAAAACCAGGAATGAGCATAATCCATAAGACCAACTCAGAGGGAAGATTCTTGTCAAAAACAGGATGAATTTGACGACCTGAAATGATGCTTTACCGGCAGTTTTCTTAAGCCACATGGGTCCCAGTATGATTTTTAAGTTCCTGAATACCGGGTTTATCAGTCGAAAATTCCAAAACAACAGGATGAGAAAAAATTACATTCCTGATTTCTGAAGAATATAAATTTAATCCCCTGGCAGGAAGAACCAGGTCATCCATCCGGTCCATATGATAATATTAATTGTTGCTGTTAAAATTAACTATTTTAGTGGAACCTCTATTTCCCCAGGAAGGAAAACCTGTCTAGACTGAATAAACCGGTCGCCTTGACCATATTCTGCACTAAAAACTTACATTACGGATATGATCGATATTTCCAGTGAACTTAATTACATCAGGAACTATGTTGCAATACAACAATTGAGAATGGAACCGGGCACTGACCTGAAGGTAATGATACCTGATGTTATCGATACCTTCAAGATTGCACCACTGATCATTTTACCTTTGATTGAAAATGCCTTTAAATATTTGTCGAATAATAAAGACTCATCACAAAATAAATTGTATATCACAATCAATAATGGTGAAGATTCCTCTTTTATTGTTCAGGTGATGAATACCTTTTCGGACCTTGCGATTCAACCAAACAGTTCTAATGGTCTTGGTTTGAAAAACATGAAACGCAGACTGGAACTTTTATATCCCGATGCACATTCCCTGGTAACTGAGCGGATTGGCAATATGTTCAAAGTAACACTTAAAATTCAAAAATATGATTAACTGTCTAGTGGTTGATGATGAGCCTATTGCACGCGAAGGCATGAAGGAATACATCAGTCAGATAGATTATTTGAATTTGGCTGCAGATTACAAAAGCGCTTCAGAGGCTGCAGGTATTTTGCAGAAAAACAAGATTGATCTGATCTTTCTTGATATTCAGATGCCCGGGCTTACCGGTATCGAATTCGTAAAGGCTCTCGCTGAACCTCCTGCGATAATTTTTACGACGGCATATCCTCAGTATGCAATTGAAGGTTATGAATTGAATATAATCGATTACCTGCTTAAGCCGATATCTTTTGCCCGATTCCTGAGATCAGTAGAAAAGGCTCAGAGTTATCTTAAGGCAAAAACTAACAACCTTAATATCACAAATGAATTCTTTTTTATTAAATGCAACGGGAAAATTGAAAAGATCCTTATATCTGAAGTCATTTATATCGAAGCTATGGCTAACTATGTGATTGTCCATACCAATCAAAAAAAATACATTACTTATATTACATTCTCCGGCATCAACAAACACTTACCAGAACAGCATTTTATGCGTATTCACAAATCATATATGGTCGCTCTGGCTGCTATTAAAACTATTGATGGAGACGAAATTATAACCAGTATTGCAAGGCTCCCTTTGGCTAAAAGTTTCAGGGAACAGGTAATGAAAAGAATAGGACATAAACTTATTAAGCGATAAGCTAAAGGCTAAAGTAAAAAATATTTTCCCTGCATAATTACTAATGAATATGTCTGAAATTATGTGATGTGGTGTCCTGATACGTTAAGAATTTTCAGACCTTCTTATAGTGGTCATATAATGACGGACTTTTTTGGCGGAAGATTGTATTGGAAATATTCTTCATCCCATAAGAGCATGATATTCCAAATATCAATTTTATTCCAGGGCCTTATTGAGTTTATTTATATCCTCATTATTCGGAATAAAACCGGTACTCGT
>CAZCQC010000019.1:0-8557 GCA_964500155.1 uncultured Rikenellaceae bacterium
GGAAAACTTTGGTCGCTCTATGAAATGGAAAGAACAGGTGGCGAACCTGATGTTGTTGGTCATGATACAAGGACGGGCGAATACATTTTTTACGATTGTTCAGCAGAAAGTCCTAAAGGACGCAGAAGTATATGTTACGACCGTGAAGCGCTGGAATCAAGGAAAGAATATAAACCCGAAAATAACGCTTTAGAAATGGCAGATGCTATGGGCATTGAACTTCTAACGGAAGAACAATATCGTGATTTGCAGAAATTTGGAAATTTTGACATGAAAACATCGAGCTGGGTGAAGACACCTGCTGAGATTAGAAAACATGGCGGTGCCCTCTTTTGTGATCGTCGTTATGACCATGTCTTTGTTTATCACAATGGAGCAGAATCTTACTATGGAGTCAGGGGGTTCCGGGGCTCGCTAAGGGTCTGAATCTGGATTTTGAAGTGTATGTGCCGGATCTGCCAATCCTGATTAAATCAACTTATTAATATTTATAATTAAGATATGAAGAATCTTGATGTAAAATCCCTTTCTGAAGACTAACCTGGTCCTTTGGAAGTGGCCAGAAATCATTTTTTTCAGGATCGTAGACGACCCCTTTCAGATAAGGCCTGAATTTTATATCCCTCTGGATATAATCATTGAGGACCTCATCTTCAATTCCCCAGCGGCGCAAGTCAAAAAACCGGTGTCCTTCAGTAGCAAATTCAAGCCTTATTTCCATTCTTACCGCTTTTCTTGCCTCACTTTTTGATGCGAAAGCAGGATGGCCTTCCGGATATGGTTCTACCTTATAATTAGCCGCAGGTTTTGTCCAATCAACAACCGGATTAGTCCATGGATTTTCATAACTTGTGCAGAGTCCCATTACAGGATTGCTGTTTTTTGCCCTGTTTCTGATTTGATTAACGAGATTCCTTGCAAGCTCAAGATCACCATCCTCTACTGCAACCTCAGCTCTCCAGAGTATTATATTTGCGAGACGGTACAACCTGTAATTCTTGCCATTTTTGAAACCAATCCCATTATAGTTCAGGCTTTGTTCCGACTTTTTATGCATGTACTTTTTTGTCATATATGGCCCGCCATTTGCCTGTTCACGTATCCAGTCATTGCCAGGATGGATTCCCCATTCCAGGAAATCAACACCTCTCCGGGCTAACGTCCAGTCAACGCGGAGATCGAGCAAATGATCTGTCGGAACAAATGTTTTGCTACTGCTTAATCCCATATCATTTGCCAGTGGTTCACGACTTTCAATATCAAGTACCGGCAAACCGTCGGTGGTCACCTGAAATGCTTCGAACAAGCATTGTGATGGTTGAAAGAATCCCCATCCACCGCAGCTTGCCGAACCTTTCTGATGAAAAACAGCACCAGAAACTAATATTGAGGAATAAGTTGTTGAAGTTGTAGATGCTTGTATCTCGAAAATCGACTCCCTGTTATTTTCATGGGTCATGTCGTAATTATCATAGAAATTATCCGCAAGGGAAAATCCACCGTTACTTATTATATCATCGAGGAGCACTTTTGCCTTATCGAATTCCTTCTGATACATATGTGCCTGTGCTTTAACGGCTTCAGCAGCATATTTATATGCGCGTCCAACCTCTCCTAAAGGACGGGTGCCAGGAAGATTTTCAATAGCGAACTGCAGATCCTCTTCGATCTGGGTCCAGGCCGGGTCTGTATTAGGAACGTATTCCGGCAGCAAAGGTGCAAGTTCAGCCATTGTCTTAATAAATGGGATCTTTTCAAAAACTTTATTGGTCTGGAAATGAAACCAGGCTCTCATGAACTTTGCTTCTGCCTCTATCTGAGACGCTCTGGGTTCAGGGATTGGCTTGTCACCGGTTTGGTTTGCGGCCAGACATTCAAGTGTTCTGTTTGCCCGCGCAACTCCTTCGTAACAGTCGCGCCACCGTGCATGGATATATGGATCTGTTACTCCCATCTCATATCTCTCAATGAGGTTAAAGGAAGTCTCATCTCCTGCTGAAGTTCCTTTATAACAATCATCTGATGTGATGCTCCCGTATGTCCAGTCAGTACCCATTGCACCACCGAATATATCTCTCCCTTTCATTGATGCATATGTGCCTACAAGTACCGCTTCAACTCCGTCGGGAGATGATATAACAGATCCAGCGGCAGCTCCGGGAGGTTCCTTTGTAAGAAAATCCTCACTGCAGGAAACGAAAAAGTTTGAACCGAGCATGAGTAATAACCATGCTGTCAACCTGAACTGATTCTTCATAGTCGATTTTTTTAATCGGTTGCTTATGATCTGTTTCCAGCTATTAATTAGAATCAAATTTACAAAGAATTTTATAGATTGCTTATTAATGAGCCCTTTGGATTATGCCTGGGGTTCTGCATTCTTACACTTTCTTAATTATCTTGTTATCTTCAAATTCTTCCTGGTATTCAATTTTATCATTTTTGTCGTAACGAATCCATGATCCGTGTTTTTTGTTATTCCTGAAGTTTGCGACCTGCCATAGTTGTCCGGTTTCACGGTAGAAAATCCATTCACCTTCCATTAAGTTATTAATAAAGGATCCCTGAGCTTTGATTTTACCATTTTTGTAGAAATAGGTAAGCTTATCACCAGTCATTTCATAAACTGGCTGACCGTTTGCATAAAGATTCTTTTCAAGCATATTTATAATTCAATTTATGTTATGTATATCTTGACAACAACCTGTTCCATGAACGCAGGAAGAAATTTACCTTTATTAGCTGTTTTATGTAATTGTATATTTATAAATCTTTTAAGACAACTCTAAGGATATCCAGGACCTAATAGAGATTTTGGAGTTCTTCTTTTGAATAGTCATCAATAATAATTGTCATAGGTTGATTCATCTGATCACGATAAAGACCTGTTTTAAAATAGAAATACCCTGGTACAGGATAACTAAATAATTCTGAGTAAGCTGTTATACCGTTATAATTTATGACTTCCTTTCCATTTAGCCAGACTTTTAATTGTCCATTATTTTCTCTCGAGAATCTGATGTTGAATCTAAAGTCCAACCATTCACCAAGGATGTTTTCTGATTGTTCAAAGATTGTAAGACGCTCATGGCTAACCTGCAATGTTATACGCAGCACTCCTGAGTCAAAACGAACAGCAATTACCGGATTGTCAGGATCACAATTAACATCCTGACAGTTTTGTTTCCATTGAGCGATCACCAATCTTGTTGGTACAATTGGAAAATCAGTCGGAAGAAAAAGGCTGAAGGAATATGAATAATTGTGATCTTCAATTGCCATCAGGCTTTTTGGTTCTCTCAGCTCAGCCCGTTCAAATTCTGTACCCATTTCCTCCTCAATTTGGTCGCCAGGTCGGAGAGTCAGCTTGCAGGCTTTTTCGCCAGTTCGTACTACTTCTGATTGAAGTAGAAGAGCTCCCGGAATAAACTTATCAGTTCTCCAGATGGAGCTCAAAGAGTCAGCCTCAAAATTATCTCTTGCAATGATCTTTGTGTTATACTTGCATGCAGTTGGATAGACTATTGCTATAATAAGAAGTAATAGTGTTTTTCTCATATGAAAATTATTGTGATGTGATGTCCGGCTTTATCCCGTTTACATTCCTGTCAGAAAAGCTGGAGCAATACCAAAAGCAAAACGAACCAATTAATTTTAATTACTGCTTTATGGGCCTGACCTTTTTTTATCGGTTTAATACCTGTTGTATTTCCCGTCCATGATCACCTTCTTCACTGCTTCCAGATAGCCGAATCCGTTGAGCATGTCGGGTAACAGGTAACTGCCTTCCACCCATTCGTTCCATGCGTTGATGGTGATCAGTCTGGGTTGTCCGGGGTGGTTATCGGCATATATTTTCGCTTTGGCGAGCAGGGTTTCAAAACTTTGTGGAGTGTTGTGGTAGAGTACCACATCGTGGATACCTTTTGCGGGGAAACGCGGTGTATCGTCCCATCCGATGGATACGCAGGGAAAGACCGGTACATCCAGAATGGAGTCCATTTGTTCCCTAATCCGGATAGAATTTGTGCCGTAAGCTATATAATCTTCAACGCGTCCACCCATATTATACATGGCAACACTGTTGAATCCCATCTCTTTCACACTGTTGGCAAACTGCCCGGCTTCCACTTCCGACATCAAAGAACCTCCCCCCTGGTTCCACTGGATATGCAAGCCGGGGAATCCGGCCTTTTTCACTTCATCGCGGAAATAATTCAGTGCTTTACGGGCTTCCTCCATACTACCGCCAAAGCTTTCCAGAAGTTTGTTCACGCTGAAGATGGAAAATACCGGCTCGCCATTAATTTTAAAATAGTTCGGTCGCTTGAAATACTGATTGATGACCCTGTCTATGATTATTTGATAGTTTTTCCAGTCCACTTTGGCGTCCCACAGGATATCGGTATTGTCCTTGTAGCGGTGATAGTTCCAGTAATTGTACTTCACATCATGGTTGGCCCACATGATGTAAAACTGCATTTTTTCGTTGTTCGTTGCTTTCAGGAAACCATCATTTAGGGCGCTTTCCAGAAAAGGGCCCTCGTCATACCAATACCAGTCGTAAACGAATACATTGACACCGTGGTCAGTGGCCACGTCAATCCATTTTTCGACCACCTTCGGATCGTTGTCCAATTCGTAGCCCCAAAGCGGCTGACGGGGCTGGTAGTGTCCATCGAAACGGGGATTGCCTTTTCTAATCACTTCCCATTCACCAGTGCCTTCCGGCCACAGCTTCTCCCTTCCCAACGAATCATTGTGGCACGACGGCCAGATATAAGCTGCAATATAATAATCTCTTTTTCCCGTTTTCTCTTCCTGCTGAGGTGATTGAACGCCTGATGTACATCCGAAAAGAATAACCAACATAAGCAGGGGGATGAGTTTGATAATTACATTTTTCATTAGAACAAATTATTAATCAATAAATGTGAACAGCAGCTTACCTTCATTGTCCGAGCAAAATGGCGTCAGTTTAATTTTTGGCACAGATCAGGCAGTTTTCCCGGTGCACACTTAAAACTGATCCACAGTGTGGACATGTCCTGCGTTCTGATTCGAAAGCAAGAAAGCTGTCAATCCCTTTTTCCTTTATCATTGTGAGGTTTTCAATAAAACTTGTTTTGTATTTTGTCCGGTATCTTTTATCAAGTTGTTTTAATCTTTTGCATGGGTATTTTTCACATTCATAGCAGAATTTTGAAGTTGTCTTTTCAAGGTTAACACACTTAATAATTATGCATCTGCGAACTGAAACAGCTTTATCTGCTGAATAAGTTCTGCAACCAGGACACTTGTTTTTTTCTCTTAGATATCCAATGCATGTTCCGCAATTCATTCCGCATGGAGCGATCAAGGACCTGTCAAAATCATAATAACCAGGCTTTGTTTTAATTTCATCCATAATATCTCCTCCTTTTAAAAGTCTATATTACTCGTAAGATAAGTATTTTAGAAACAGGTTTGCTGCTTATTTATCAGAAAAAGTCTTACTAAGCAAATTACCCTTGAGACAAAACCCTGCTTCGGGGGTTGCAAATACCATGATAAGTTATAAGCTTATTTGTCAGTGCCAGCTGCCGTTATTTTTCTATTCTGAGATTTTATTTTTCAAGACAATACAAAGTCCCATTTGTGCTGGAGAAAATAATGATTTTATCGTCAATATAGGGAGTCGAAAAGATCCCTCCGAGTTCACATTCCACATCGAGGAACTGTTCGTTTGATTTGATAATTGAATAAATATCCTCCCGGTAAGTATCATCAGGTTTAAAATATTTATATCTTTTTTCTCTGTAAGAATTTGTCTCAAAACTCCATATCTTATCACCTGATAATAAGCTTATTCCATGAAGTTTACCAATTGTAGTACCAACATAAAGCATACTTTTACTAAACGAATTATTACCAAAAATGAGAAATTCCATATTTCTTCTCCAAAATTCTTTACCTGTTTCAGGATCAGCAGCAATCAGAACACGCTCATCTGCAGTTCCAATATATAAAATTGAATCATGGATATTATTATTTAACCCCCAACCTTTAGTAAAGGATTTATTCCAGTGACAATATCCTTTTTCCTGATCAATGGCATAAACATTATAATCCCTTGCCCCAATAAAAACAAGATTATTAAAAATAGCAGGAGAACCCTGAACTTCTCCTACTGGAAAAAAGCGATGACCAACGGTTTTAAATTTCCATATGAGTTCCCCGTTTTTTAGTTTTAAAGCGTAGACAAAACCATCGAATGATCCAAAAAATATCCTGTCATTACAAATTGCAGGAGTTGTGTGAACAATGTTTCCTGTTTTGAAAGACCAAACCAAATGGCCAGTATCGGAATCGATTGCATAGAATTTACTATCGCCTGAACCGAAATATAGAATTCCATAATTAATTACAGGTGTCGAATGAAAGTAATCTGCAAAATCATATTTTCGCTCACAATCAGCATCGAATTTCCATATAATTTCACCACTTTTTTTATTAAGTGCATATAATGATCCATCTCCTCCATTTAAGAATACTCTTGTACCATCAATCAATGGAGCTGATCGGATCTCACCATTCGTACGAAATCGCCACCTTTCAACTCCTGAAGAAACTTCAATTGCATAGAAAATACTATCAAGTCCTCCAAAATAGACAAGATCCTCACTGACAATCGGAGAGGAAAAGATTGGAAACTTAATTTTAAATACCCATTTTGTTTTTGGGGTTTCTCTAAAATCTGAAATTGGAAGCCCTTTATTTGAAGGAGAAATTTGTGCTAAAGTATTTGAACACGTAATTAAGATTAAAAGAATTACACATTTATTTAATTGCTTTTTTGAGGCTTGTAGGAAGAATTTAATTATCATAAGATTTGGAATAATCGATATTTAGAGGATATTATGGTAACGATACAAAAGTATCTATTTTCTTAAATGGTTAAAGTATTTTTCTGCGGAGGCAAGCTCCTGATGGCCCGGCAAGAGGGCTGACCGTTAAAGCCCAATCAAAGGCTGCGAACAGAGGAAGAAGCCAGACTGTCACAATAAGTTTGACTGCCCTTGTATTTTAAAAGGTAGAGTTGCATAAAAATGCCGTTTTCAAACTTCTTGTCGTGTACGGTATCTTTTTTAATAAGTTCTGATTCCGATAAAACAAGGTCAAGATTTTTTTGATTCAATTCCAGATTGTGAAATCTGATAACACAGAATTTCTCACCTGACTTTAGAAATTCTCCAGGCTTTTGATATTGTTGTATCTCGGGAAAGACATCGACGTTCGACATTTCTGCCTTAAGCCAGAAATGCCTTAATCCGGAATTACCATTGTATTCTATCATTGGGCCGGCAGTCACTTCAGTAATGTGTATAATCTTTCTAATTTCAGGATAAGTGTTAGTGATATATTCGATTGTTTGTTTATAAGGTCCGTATGAAAATGAGTAAGCGGAAAGAGAAATCCGCACACCCAGAAATAAGATAATTGGTATTAGAAATATTTTCATCCATTTTATCTTCATCCGGATTAAAAGAATTGTAATCGGCAATACAAGCATAGGGACAATGACAACGACATATCTGGAATATAGGATGGGTTGAGAGAACAAGGAAATAACCGTTGCAATAAGTAGTGTGCCCAGAAAAATAAACAACGACAACCACAGAACTAATCGATACTCAGAAAACGATTTTGTAAAACTTAAAAATATTGTTAAAACAATCAGGGCGTACATCAAAATAGTCAGAGATTTGGAATAACCCGTTGTCCAGAATTGTTCCGTGAATGGAATTGTAAAACAGGAAAGAATAGTCTGGAAACTTACTTCAGGAGCCCAAAAAGCATCCTGAACTCTTTTCACCTGAACAATAAACATCGAAAGCCATGGGAGAAACAGTAGGGCAGCAATTAATAGTGAAAGCAAGTGATTAATCCATTTTTTATTTTTGGTAAGAACAAGATGAAGAAAAACATACAAGTTAGCCACAAACGCAGCAATCATACTATAATAGTGGATATACATTGCCGCCACGGTGAAAATAAAAAGAAGAACTAAATCCCGGGTTGCCCCTTTTCTTATTAATAAACAGGAATATATAAATACCCCGGTAATAGAAAATGCAGCCCAGGTGTACATTCTGGCCTGATGTGAATATACTGCCAGCATTGGAACAGAAATCAACAACAAGCATAAATATAGCGCACCTTGTCTACCAAAGATACGTTGACCGGCAAAATACCCTAATAACAGAGTTGCAAATACTCCAACAACTGAAAATGTCCTTAACGATGTGGTTGTTAAACCGAACAAACCAGTGTACAATCTTAATCCAAGGTAATATAATGGTGGGTGTAATTCGTTTTCAAATTTGGTGTAAAAGTCAGAAAAAGTACCATTCAACATCGACTTTGTGTAAGTTTCATCACTCCATAAATCGCTGAATCCAATATTATATAAATAGAAAGCAATAGAAATTACAAAAATCAATGAAAACATTAAAATGTTATTCCTGGTTAGCTTTTGTAAAATATTATCCATACTATTTAATTTGAGAATATGAAT
>CAZCQC010000020.1:0-5214 GCA_964500155.1 uncultured Rikenellaceae bacterium
AATGATTGAACTTAAGACTGCGGTGCTGATTGCAGCATCTGTAAAAATAGGAGCCCTGTTCGGCGGTACCGACGACAAGGAAGCGGAAACATTGTTTGAATTCGGCAGGAACCTGGGGCTTGCATTCCAGATCCAGGATGATATCCTTGACACTTACGGCGATATGAAAGTATTTGGTAAGGTCTCGGGAGGTGATATAATTGCCGGCAAAAAGTCTTTTCTTTATGTTAAAGCAATGGAAATTGCAGCTTCGGACCAGAGAAAAAAGCTTCAGGAATTGTATTCGGCAGATACATCCGATTCTGAAGCCAAAATAAAAAATGTAACAGAAATCTTTGATCAGCTGAATATAAAGGGTCTTTCTGAAAGCCTGGCCGGAGAATATCTCAGGACTGCATTAAGTTTTCTTGAAAGGACCGGAGCACCCCAGGAGAGAAAGGAAGAACTGATGCAGATGACAGGTTCGCTTTCAGGACGGGAACGTTAGGTTATTTACGAATGAAGAAACAATTTGTTAAACATCTAAAATAATTCGGATTTATGGCAAAGAATGTTGGGAAAATAAGCCAGATCATCGGACCGGTGGTTGACGTAACATTTGACAGGCAGGGTTTTGAGATGCCCGATATTTATGATGCTCTGGAAATCACAAGGAATGACGGATCGCTCCTTGTTGTAGAGTGCCAGCAGCATATCGGGGAGAATACAGTCAGGACAATAGCCATGGACTCAACCGACGGACTGCGAAGGGGGATGGATGTCGTTGCAACCGGGGCACCCATAACCATGCCAATCGGAGAGCAGATAAAGGGACGTCTTATGAATGTCACCGGTATGGCTATCGACGGTATAGGCAGCCTGGATAAGAAAGGCGGATACCCTATCCACCGGAAACCTCCCAAATACGAAGATCTTTCGACTGAAAAAGAGGTTCTTTACACTGGTATTAAGGTAATCGACCTTATTGAACCTTATTCAAAAGGAGGTAAGATAGGGCTCTTCGGAGGGGCAGGTGTCGGGAAAACAGTTGTTATTCTCGAACTTATAAACAATATAGCAAAGGCATATACCGGGCTCTCTGTTTTTGCCGGTGTCGGGGAGAGAACAAGGGAAGGCAACGACCTTCTGAGGGATATGATCGAAGCAGGTGTTATAAACTATGGACCGGATTTCCTTGAAAGCATGAAGTCGGGAGGATGGGACCTATCAAAAGTTAGTTTGGAATCGTTGAAAGAATCAAAGCTTGCACTGGTTTTCGGACAGATGAATGAACCGCCGGGAGCAAGAGCAAGGGTAGCACTGTCAGGACTCTCAGTTGCAGAACATTTCAGGGATGGCGACGGGAAAAGCGGAGGAAGGGATATCCTGTTCTTTATGGATAACGTTTTCCGGTTTACCCAGGCAGGTTCTGAGGTGTCTGCACTTCTCGGACGTATGCCTTCAGCGGTTGGATATCAGCCGACACTTTCAACCGAAATGGGCATAATGCAGGAACGCATTACATCAACTCGCCATGGGTCAATAACATCCGTTCAGGCTGTATATGTGCCTGCTGATGACCTTACTGACCCTGCCCCTGCCACTACATTTGCACACCTCGACGCAACTACAGTGCTTAGCCGCAAGATCTCTGAGCTGGGTATCTATCCGGCAGTCGATCCGCTCGACTCAACATCAAGGATACTGTCAGCCGACATTGTCGGTGAAGCTCATTATAACTGTGCGCAGCGTGTTAAGGAGGTACTTCAGAGGTACAATGAGCTGCAGGATATAATAGCAATCCTGGGTATGGATGAGCTTTCGGAGGAAGACAAGCTCATTGTTCACAGAGCCAGAAGAGTCCAGAGATTCCTTTCACAGCCGTTCCATGTTGCAGAACAGTTCACAGGTATCAAAGGAGCCCTTGTTTCAATAGACGATACAATAAAAGGATTCAATATGATACTCGAGGGGAAGGTTGACCAGTATCCCGAATCGGCATTTATGCTTGTTGGCACCATCGAAGACGCAATTGAAAAGGGAGAAAAGATTCTCGCCCAGTCAAAATAATAATAGTTGCTGGTTGCCAGTTGCTGGTTGCCGGTTATAAACGCCGCGCACCGCGCACCGCGCACCGCGCACCAATACCTCTGATTTAAAAATGAAAATCGAAATAATAACCCCCGACAGGAAGATCTATGAAGGGGAAATCAAATCAGTAAGGGTCCCGGGAAAAAAGGGCTCCTTTCAGGTTCTGAAAGACCATGCTCCCATAATTTCCACCCTCGAAAACGGACCGGTAATTATTATTGATCAGGCTAACCTTGAAACTGTCTTTGAGATCAACGGTGGAGTAATTGAAGTCAAAGCCAACAAGATCATTCTTCTTGCTGAATCGGTGAAATAAAATCTACTGCCGATGACTACCGAAGAATTCAGGAAACATGCCCATGAACTGGTCGAATGGATGGCCGGGTACATGGATAACATCGAAAAATACCCTGTAAAATCACCTGTAAAGCCGGGAGAAGTGTTTAACCAGCTTCCTGATGACCCCCCGGTAAAGCCGGAATCTTTTGAGTCGCTCATGAAAGATTTCGAGAAGATCATCATGCCGGGAATAACACACTGGCAGAGCCCAAATTTCTTTGCATATTTTCCGGCGAATACAAGCCCTCCTTCCATACTGGCTGAAATGATCATTTCAACTTTAAGTGCCCAGTGCATGATCTGGGAAACATCTCCAGCGGCTACTGAACTCGAAGAGAAAATGATGATCTGGCTCAGGGATCTGATAAAACTGCCGAAAAATTTCGAGGGTGTTATTCAGGATACGGCATCCACATCAACTCTGGCTGCAATATTGACTGCACGTGAAAAGGCAACTGATTTCCATATTAATGATGAAGGAGCAAACAATTCCATCATTCTGAGGGTCTACTGCTCGGAGCAAGCCCATTCATCAGTGGAAAAGGCCGTAAAGATCAGCGGTATCGGAAGAAAAAACCTGGTAAAAATCCCTGTAAGGAAGGACTTTACTATGGATATCCAGAAGCTTCGGGATGCTGTTGAAAGCGACAAAAAGAACGGGTTCAGGCCTTGCTGTGTCATTGCGACGCTGGGAACAACCGGTACCACTGCAGTCGACCCTCTGAAGGCTATAGGAAAGATCTGTGCTGAAAATGGCATATGGCTCCATATCGATGCCGCAATGGGCGGAACGGCCCTTATACTTCCCGAATACCAGTGGATGCTCGACGGAAGGGAATATATCGATTCGTTCGTATTCAATCCACACAAATGGATGTTTACAAATTTCGACTGCTCAGCCTACTTTGTAAAACACCCCGGATATCTGATAAAAACATTTGAAATACTACCTGAATACCTTAAAACAAGGACAAGAGGAAAAGTAAACGATTACCGCGACTGGGGAGTTCCTCTCGGCAGAAGATTCAGGGCTCTGAAACTCTGGAGCGTTATCCGGATGTATGGCGTTGAAGGGCTTCAGGAGAAAATTCGCGGTCACATAAGGATTGCAAGACGTCTTGCCGAAATGATTGCAAAGGAACAAGATTTTCAGATTCTTGCGCCGGTAACAATCAATGTGGTATGTTTCAGGTACCGACCCGGGGGTCTTAAGGAAGATGATCTTAATAAATTCAATGAAACACTAAACCATAAGCTAAACGATACAGGGAAAGTTTACCTTTCCCATACTGTCATAAACGGCATCTATACTCTTCGCATGGTTACAGGCCAGACAAACGTCACTATGGAACATGTTGAAAAGGCTTGGGATCTGATTAAGAAAACTGCGAGAGCCCTTTAGAGAGAACTCCTGTTACCAAGCCTGTTTTTACCGATATTCATCCCGTAAATATCAATGTTAAAAATGAGCCTGACATAGGGATAATCGCCTATTTCGCGCCATGAAGCCTCAATACCTGAGGAAATCATAAAGGGCATCCTGAAAACATAATAATCTGCCATCAGCTGAACGCCAAACGATCTGAACGTTTCGGTGTAATCGTGTTTTGCCATTGTAACTTCCCTGATTCCCTGGGAATTTATATCCGAAACAAAAACATAGTTATTTGTTCCCCGGGTAAAATCATAGAAGAAATCAGTCCGTAACCTTGTCATGTATAAAATCCCAGCAAAACTAAAGTCAGGGTAAGCGAGGGGCATAAAATAATCGAGCGAACCAGTCTGAAGCTCCTGCGAAATTATGTTTTTATAGAATGTTTTGTCAAACCAGGACCGGATTCCTATATAACCTCTTGCAAAAGAAGCCCTGTTGCCGAGAACAAATTTTTCGGGATTCTGTTTTTCGGCTTCAAGCTTGAGTTTGATGCCATGGTTCTTTATTAATCCCGGGAAATAAAAGGTAGTCTTTGCAGTAAGCAGGTCTCCGTATATTTCGGAGTCAAAAGGGTAATCTGAATAACTTATATCCAGTGTCTGGGCCCATTTTGGATAAATATCGCGAATGGCCGGCCGTTGATAGTTCGAAAAATAGATCTTGCCTGTCAGCTGGTTTTGAAGGTTATCATAAATTCCCTTGTTCTTTAAATAGATATAATCGTTCCTCATTGTTGAGGAAGCCGACAAATAAAAGTATTTAGTGAACCGGCCACCCTGAAATGATAATGGCAGCGACAGAGAATTTGTCCATTCATATCCGTTTAAAATATCTGATGGATCTTCTACATTTTCCCTGAATTTCTCAATATAAATTGAATTGCCGTAATCAATCCGGGATTCAAAAACCGGGTACCAGCCTAACCATTTAATGCCGGCATGAAACTTATGTCTCTTATCGGAATACTCATACCCAAATGATGAAATCATGGTGCTCAGATTGTTCTGTGACATCAGGGTAAAGCCTGGTGTTATTGATGTCGGATCATTCTGGATTTTTTCAATATCGGCATAGAACGGCATCCAGCTGTGAAACCTGAACAGATGCGGCCACTTTCTGTAAGGTACAGGATTATAAACCTGGTCACTATACGGGTTGGATCCGGGGGGGGCCGATCGGAACCTGTTGATCAGATATGATGATTCATTGTTTTTGATCCCCTTATTTACAGAAACCGTGGGCAACGTAGTATAGCTGATGTTGTTTCCCGATGAGGAGTAATCTGAAAACAGCAACAGGTAGCCGGACAGGTTCAGATCGCTGATCCCGAATCTCGATTTTGTCAGAGGCACAACTGATTTGTCGGGTTT
>CAZCQC010000021.1:0-14822 GCA_964500155.1 uncultured Rikenellaceae bacterium
TACACCGGCATCAGATGTTTTGGCTTATAGAGGCATATTCTTCTCCCGATGCCATTTATTGAATCAACTACATTATCAATATTCGCAATAAGTTCATGAATGTCCTCTCTGTCAAAGGGAGTGATGAACGACTTGTTCAATTGTTTATATGTAGTGTCAGTGATCTGATCGCCAATATGTTCCACCTCCTTTATCTTCTGATAAATTCTCTCATGATCTTCAAAATCCGTACTCGACAACAGCTCTTTAAGAAGATCAGCAGCTTTCGCAAGATTCCTTGCATCTTCTTCAAAAAGTGGATAAAATGAATGATCCTTCGGGACAAAAAACTTAAGAAACTTATCTATATTCATATGCCTGTTTTTTTGTTTTATATCGAACCTAGTTTGATCAGATTTAATAGAAAATACATGGCAGCTCCGATTAATCCTGAAACAGGAATAGTAAATATCCATGACCAGAATATTTTGGTCGTTACCCCCCATTTTACAGCTGAAAGTCCTTTGCGTGAACCAACACCGATAATAGCTCCGGTAATGGTATGAGTTGTGCTAACCGGTATACCGAAATGAGTTGCTCCAAAAAGTGTAAGAGCACCGGCAGTTTCTGCACAGAACCCCTCAAATGGTTTCAGTTTTGTAATCTTTTGTCCCATAGTTTTTACTATTCTCCATCCCCCGAACAATGTTCCAAGCGCAATTGCAGTCTGACATGATAAAATAACCCACATTGGGGGTCTGGAAGCATCTTTTGTTGTAATACCGTATACTATCAGTGCAATCCATATTATTCCCATCGATTTTTGGGCATCATTACCACCATGGCCCAGACTGAAAGCTGCGGCTGAGACGAGCTGTAAACGTCTGAAATGCTTGTCGACACCAAAGGGAGTATGGTTACGTGCCAGATACTGTACGATTGTAGAAATAATAAATCCGAATATCATTCCGAGCAAGGGGGATATTACAATGAAAGCCACAATTTTAATTACTCCTCCTGTGATTATTGAACCGGGACCTGAGCTTACCAGAGCTGCTCCCACTAATCCACCAACAAGAGTGTGCGAAGAACTGGAAGGTAAACCCCACCACCATGTGAGCAAATTCCATATTATTGCTGCAACAAGTGCAGCTCCAATTACCGTAAGGTTTAAAACATCAGGATCGACAACACCTTTTCCTATGGTTGTAGCTACTTTAAGCGGAAAAACAGTAAATGCTATAAAATTGAAGAAAGCTGCCATTGAAACTGCAGCAAGTGGCGAGAGAACTTTTGTAGAAACAACAGTTGCTATAGAGTTTGCCGAATCGTGGAATCCATTAATAAAATCAAAAATAAGAACCAATCCGACAATAATATAGAGAGTTGTCATTTATAGTAAGTTAGGAATGATAACGGGATTTGATATCTTGAAATAGCTATCACGGAGGGAAATATGCCTTGATTTCATGAAAGTCTGATATTTTGATCAGGTGCCCAAAATTATAAAAATAATTGTACTTTTATAAGGTAATCATTTTAAAATTTTAAAGGTTTATAATATGAACGACATACGGAAGCTTGAACCAAAACAGGTATGGAACTATTTCCATGAAATCACACAGATACCCCGTCCTTCAAAAAAGGAAAAGAAGATTGCAGAATTTGTTGTCAAATTTGCCAAAGATCATAACCTGGAGTCAACTGTAGATAAAGTTGGCAATGTTATCATAAAGAAAAAGGCTACGAAGGGAATGGAGAATCGTAAGGGCGTGATCCTTCAGGCTCATCTTGACATGGTCCCTCAGAAAAACAGCGACAAAAAGCATGATTTTGAGAAGGATCCTATTGAAACTTTGATTGACGGAGACTGGGTCATGGCAAACGGAACAACACTTGGTTCCGATAACGGGATAGGAGTCTCTGCTGCCCTTGCCGTTCTGGCATCTAAAGATATTTCGCATGGACCACTGGAAGCTCTATTTACAATAGATGAAGAGACCGGGATGACAGGAGCATTCGGACTGAAGAAAGGACTTCTCCATGGTGACATTCTTATGAATCTTGATTCTGAAGATGAGGGCGAACTATACGTCGGATGCGCAGGCGGTATTGATGTAAGTGCAGTCAGAAAATATGCTGAGGAAAAATATCCCGGAACGATGGTTCCTTATCGCGTTACTGCAAAAGGACTTAAGGGAGGACATTCCGGTGTTGACATCGCTCTTGCCAGAGCTAATTCAAATAAAGTAATGTTCAGATTCCTTATGCAAGCTGAATCTGATTTTAAAATCCGGCTCTCTGAAGCAGCAGGGGGTGACCTTCGTAACGCAATTCCCCGCGAATCCTATTCAGTTGTCCTTGTTCCTGGTGCCAGGGCAAAGGAATTCGAGAAATTTGTAAAAGGGTATGATAAAATGTATAAAGCGGAATTTGCTGAAACTGAGCCAACGATCTCTTTTACATGCAAGAGGACTGACATGCCTGAAAAGGTTATGAGTAAGGACGATCAGTTCAAAATAATCCGCGCAGTATTCGCATGCCCGAATGGTGTTCAAAGGATGAGCCAGGCAATGAAGGGACTTGTTGAGACATCGAACAATCTTGCAATAGTAAAATGCAGGGATGGCAAGTTCGAAGCTCATAACCTTACCCGTAGTTCAGTCGACTCTTCAAAGATTTCGACTGCATGGAAAATTGCCGCAGTATTTCATCTAATAGATGCTAAAGTTACGCTTACAGGTAGTTACCCTGGATGGAAACCTAATATGGAATCCCCGATATTGAAGACGATGAGTGGCATTTATAAAAAACTATACGGTAAAATTCCTGAGATAAAGGCGATCCATGCCGGTCTCGAATGCGGATTGCTTGGAGGAGTCTATCCCAATCTCGATATGATTTCATTCGGACCCACAATTAAATATCCTCATAGTCCGGATGAAAAAGTACATATACCTTCAGTTAAGAAGTTTTTTGATTTTTTATGCGAAACACTGAAGCAGGTTCCTGTAAAATGACCACCTCTCCCCAGCTCAATTTTAATGTTGACCTCACCTCATACCCCTCTCCTGAAAGAGAGGGGCTTATTTTAATTATTTACTGCAACATAGCCCCTTCTCTTTTAGGAGAAGGGGTTGGAGATGAGGTGATCTGAATAGGGAGAAGGAGCCGGGAGACGAGGCTAGTCGACTTTTATCTCGATCAGCAAATCATCCTTCATAACATTTGAATTCGGTTTTGCATGAACTCTGATGATCTGCCCGTTCACCGGTGACTGGATTTCGTTCTGCATCTTCATTGCTTCCAGTATCAGAAGGGGTTCTCCCCGAAGGACATTTGCCCCTTCCCGTACAAGCACATCAATGATCTTACCCGGCATCGGAGCCTTCAATGATTCTTGTTCATTTTTCCCCCTGCCCGAATGTAAAACCTTCATCCTTTTCATCGAGAAAGGTGTCTCAACCGTAAAAATATAGCTGATGTCGTTGAAGAGAATCTCATACCTGTTCTGCCTTGATCTTACTATCTCAACCGGATATTTTCTGTTCTTCCATAATATATAGGTACCGTATTTTTCGTCAGATTTAAGCTTTACCTCGTAGTCCCTTTTACCTATTCTTATTGAATGCTTTAAAGGTTGTGAGAAGCAAAATCTCTTGTTTTCCGATGAAAGAGCATACAACTTCCTGATACCCGGTTTACCAGCTGTCATAGATTCCTGATTTTTAAAACTGATTAATTCTTTTGTTCAGCAACCATGGGCTCATCTCCTTACTGTTATCAAAATCAATAGGAATGCTGTTGTCCATAAGGTTCTCCTCAACAAACATCTTTGTGGCGAGCCAGGCGGCAAGCATCTCCTCATATTCGCTGTTCAGATAAAATTTATCGAGATCCTTTTCAATAAATGCAGTTGTGAAAGTACCATCGAGAAATTTTGGATTGCGGACAAGCATCCGGAAAAATGGGAGTGTAGTCTTCACCCCTTTAATCCATACCTTGTCGAGAGCCAGTTTACAGTTTTTGATAGCATCCTTTCTGTTGGTCCCTTTTACGATTAGCTTCGCGATCATTGAATCATAGCTCGACACTATTGCTGATCCGGCAAGAACGCCTGTATCTATCCTAATGTATGGATCCGAAGGAAGATTTAATTTTTCAATTTTTCCCGGATCCGGTGCAAACCCCGACTGAACATCCTCTGCATTAATCCTGCACTCGATTGCCCATCCCTCTAATTTAATCTCCTCCTGGCGCAGCTTAAGTGCTTCGCCATTTGCAATATTTATTTGCTGTTCAATGAGATCAATTCCGGTTATGATTTCAGTCACGGGATGCTCAACCTGTATCCTTGTGTTCATCTCCATGAAGTAGAAGTTTTTTTCAGAATCAAGAAGAAATTCTACTGTACCGGCCGAATAATATTTAACTGCCTGAGCTATCCGGACTGCTATTTTACCCATGATCTTTCTGAGATTTTCATCAAGAGCTGATGACGGGGCCTCTTCGAGAAGCTTCTGATGCTTTCTTTGTATTGAACATTCCCTTTCTCCGAGATGGATCACATTCCCTTTCTTGTCTCCAAGAATCTGAAATTCAATGTGTTTAGGGTTTTCGATATATTTTTCAATGAATACCGATGGATCATTAAATGCTTTTTCAGCTTCTTTGCTGGCAATAAGGTACATTTTATCCATCTCATCTGCTTTCCGCACTATCCTCATGCCTCTTCCTCCACCGCCCGATGCAGCTTTAATGATTACAGGGTAACCTATTTTTTCGGCAATAACGACAGCTTCTTCTTCATTGCCGATATTCCCTTCGCTACCCATAGCCATTGGAATATTTAATGCCAAAGCAATCTTCCGAGCGATGGTTTTATTACCCATCTTATAAATGGCATCGGGAGAGGGGCCAATAAAAACAATTTTATTGTCAATGCATTTCTGGGCGAAATATGCGTTTTCAGCGAGGAATCCATAGCCAGGATGAATGGCATCAGATTTAGTCTTCAGTGCGATCTCAATAAGCATGTCAATATTCAGGAAAACAGGAATTTCGGATGTATCGTCGGTATTGTCATAAACCACATCCGACTGAGAAATATACATTGCATTAGGCTCAGCCGCAGTTTGTACAACTACTGTTTCAATATTCATCCTGTTAGCAGTCCTGATAATCCGGACTGCTATCTCCCCTCTGTTTGCAATAAGTATACGTTTGATTTTCATAATGGCATGTTTCCATGTTTTCGTGCCGGTACTTTAACCCATTTATTATTCAGTGCGGTAAAAGCAGAAATTATTTTTTTTCTTGTGACAGCCGGATCGATTACTTCATCTATATACCCGCTTTCATCAGCAATAAATGGATTCGCAACTTTGTCGCGGTATTTTTTTACAAGCTCTTTCTTAAGTTCAGCAGGATTTTTTGAACTGGCGAGTTCCTTCCGGTAAAGAATGGCTACTGCTCCGTCGGGACCCATTACAGCTATTTCTGCTGTGGGCCAGGCAAAATTGAAATCTCCTCCAAGGTTTTTGCTGTTCATTACAATAAATGCCCCGCCATAAGCTTTTCTAAGGATAACAGTGATTTTTGGCACAGTTGCTTCGCTATAGGCAAAAAGCATTTTTGCACCATGCCTTATGATTCCTGAATGCTCCTGATCAACTCCCGGAAGAAAACCAGGTACATCTTCGAGGGTAAGAAGAGGAATGTTAAATGCATCGCAGAACCTGATGAATCTTGCACCTTTGGTGGATGAATCAATATCCAGAACCCCTGCAAGCACTTTAGGTTGGTTGGCAACTACTCCGATGGTCTTTCCTTTAAGCCTTGCAAGTCCTGTTACAATGTTTGCAGCAAATAGCTCGGATGTTTCAAAAAAGCTGTTTTTATCGACAATCTGACTTATTACCTCTTTTACATCATAGGCTTTATTAGGGTCGTCAGGTATAATATCCCTGAGCTTCCGGTTAACTTCGGGAACATATCCGTCGTCAGCAACGACAGGGGGATTTTCGACATTGTTTGAGGGAAGATATGAAAGGAATTTCTTGAGTGCCAGTATTGTGTTTTCTTCGTCGTCGTATATCATATGCGCAACACCGCTTTTCCGTGCATGCACTTCGGCACCTCCAAGCTGATCGGAAGTAACTTCTTCATTAAGTACTTCTTTTACAACATTAGGGCCGGTTACAAACATATAGCTTGTATGGTTTGTCATGAAAACGAAATCGGTGAGAGCAGGGGAGTACACTGCTCCTCCTGCAGCGGGTCCCATTATAACCGAAATCTGTGGAATGATCCCGGAAGATTGAATTATGTTATGAAATATTGAAGCATATCCGCTCAGACTTGCAACACCCTCCTGAATTCTTGCGCCACCCGAATCGATAAGGCCTATAATCGGAGAACCCATTTTCAGAGCCATCTCCTGTATCTTGGCAATTTTTTTTGCATGAATTATACCCAGCGATCCTCCCATTATTGTGAAATCCTGAGCATAAGCAAAAACAAGGCGTCCGTTTACCTTTCCATGACCGACAATCACACCATCGCCAAATGACTTTTCAACTTTTCCAAACTCAACAGGCTGTGCAGCCGGTGTAACGAAAGTATATACTTCTTCAAAAGATCCTGCATCAAACAGGAGATTAATCCTCTCAAATGCGGTAAGCTTGCCTTTGGAATGCTGTTTTTCTGCCTGTTGTGGACTATATTGCTTTTTTAAAGCCTCCTGCCGTTCAATGAATGCCTTATAGTGTTTACCCGATAAATCCATATCTAGAGTATAATATTAATTTTCAGGAAGATGGCAAAAACAAAAATTTAAAGTTTTGCTAATTCAGGCCATTTTAAGGGTTCAAAAATAGCTATTATCAGGGTAATTCCAAATAAATCTTTCGACCGTATCAGAAGCTGTGATTATATAATACTATATATCAGATTTTTAATGTACATCAATTTTCGACCATATTATTTTTGTTTCGCAGGCTTAAACAACCCTTCTTCAATAGATCCGAGCATTCCGGCCTTAAGCATCGAATCGCTGGCTATATTTAGTTTTTTAATCATTTTTTCAGTAACCACGGGGAAATGATATAACGATTCGATCTTATCCCCGATATATTCCAGATCATCATCGGTGGTTGCCCAGTTACGGCTGTTAAGTGAAGCCAGATTAAATGGCAGTGAGTAGGATCTCAGCGACTTGTCACCATAAATATTAAAGAAGAAATCAAAATATGACATTATCAGTTCCCTGAGAGACCTATAGACCGGTTCCCTGAACCTAAGTGAGGTGAAATTTGATTTTGCGACCGATCCCCAGTATCCTTCATCCCTGAATACAGCAATTACATGGTCATCATCGTTAAATGCTTTCATGTCAACAATAAGAGGTTTATGGCCAAGGAAATCAAGCGCTGCTGCAGCAAACAGGGCACCCTCAAAACAATGTGCCGACCTCTTTCTGATGACCCATCTGGGGGATCTGCACTCATAAGCAGGATTATAGGCGATGGAATCGAGAAAAATCTGGATTGACCATGGATCCCTGAAACTTTTTAAAAACTCTTTTTCTTCTTTTGTCCAGCTGATGTCAGAATACGGTTTACCCATAGGAATATAAATGTCGTTTGTCTTTGATGCCTTCTGCCTGACGCCTGTCGCCTTTCAAACCAGTCTGCCAATTATTTTTTGCATCACTGAATATTGCTCTTCCATGCTTTCCAGCAATTTTATCTGGGAACGTGTCCGCTGGATGTTATGATTTTTATTGTGGATCCTGTAATATTTGTCGCCATCAATATAGTCTGCAAGAAAACGCAGAGCCTGTTCGTAAGTCATTAGCAGGGGAGCGAAAGCAAGATATTCTTTTTCGATTGAATTAAGGGTATTGTTTGTTTCTGAAAGGTAGCCTCTTGCATAAGCACTGAACAGGTCAATTTCCATTTTTACCTTCGACAGGTCACTCTCATCCTCTGCAGCACTATTTGCCCCGGTTCTGATTGCGTCTCCAAAGTCGGAATGAAAATATCCCGGCATCACAGTGTCGAGGTCGATAAGGCAGAGCGATTTCCCGTTTACATCAAAAAGAATATTGTTGAATTTCGTATCATTATGAGTTATCCTGACAGGAATTTTTCCTTCCCGCCCAAGTCGCTGTACGATCCTCATTTCATCAGCTCTCTTTAAAATGAAATCGGTCTCACCTGTCGTTTCTTTAACTCTTCCAACGGGATCATTCTTCAATGTATCCAAGAAGTTGTCAATTCTCTTTTCGACGTCGTGAAATGATGGAATGGTTTCATGAAGCGGTTTACCTGGCAGATCAGCGAGCAAAGCCTGAAATCGTCCGATAGCTCTGCCTCCCTCATAAGCTTTGTCCGGACTGTCAACAATATCGTACGACCTGTTATCAGATATAAAAATGAACATCCTCCAAAAGTTTCCCTCTTTATCTACGATCCAGCTTTTCCCGTTTTTAGCTGGTACAACGGTAAGGCATTCTCTTTTAACATCAGATCCAGGGATCAGAAGGAGTTTCCGATGCATATGAATTGTCACTCTTTCAATATTCTCCTGAAGTTGGGGTATATTCCTGAATACTATATTGTTCAGTCGTTGAAGGATATAATTGTCACTTTCTTTTTCGGATGTTTCAATCATGAAAGTATCATGAATATGTCCGCTTCCACATGGCAATGCCTCTGCAAAAGAACCCTCTGAAATGAACGAATCAAATATTGTCTTCAGGTCGTATCCCATGTCCTATTTGCCTGCTTTGTGTCCAATAAAAGCATAATACATTATTATGAGATATCCCGGAACACAGATCCAATAGGCTGCCTGAGTAGAGAAAACAACTGCCAGTTTTCCATAAATTAAGGGTACAATAGCGCCACCGGCGATGGCCATTATGAGCATGGCAGAAGCTGTCTTTGTGTATTTTCCGAGGCCATCCAATGCAAGCGGCCACATAGCGGGCCAGACAAGCGAATTGGCGAATCCAAGCAACGCAACAAACAGAACAGTAACAGGCAGAACCAATTGAAGGGATTTGAATGTAACAAGATCAATGAATGGCATAGTGAAAACCTTGTCAGCCGGAGTAAGAATGGCTCCAAGAGAAAAAATCACACCAAGAATGGTGCAGAGCTTTAAAGCGTTCCCCTGCTTTAAATATCTTGGAATTAAAGCAATCCCGAGAAGATAACCTGCTATCATTGCGAGCATTGTAAGGGAGGTAAAGTACTTCGCCGAATCCATTGGTATACCAAGGGATTGACCGTACCTTATTATTGTGTCGCCGGCAATAACTTCCACTCCGACATAGAAAAACAGTGCAACTACACCCAGGAGCAGGTGTGGGAACTGCCAGATACTTGTCTTTTTAAGATTGGCTTCACCAACAGCTTCATCTTCCGCCTCAGTATCTACTTCAGGAAGATGGACAAATTTCAACAGGAGACCAAGGAGAACAAGAACCACCGCCATTACGATATATGGCATTATAACATTTCTTGCCATTTCATCAAGGAGAACAGAACGTGAAGCAGCATCCGATGCCTGGGCCAGCTTTTCTTCCAGAATGTGTGAGTCTTTAAGGATTATGCTCGCCAGAATTATAGGAGCGATGACACCTGCAAATTTATTTGCAATTCCCATTATGCTGATACGTTTTGCAGCACTCTCGCGCGGGCCGATAATTGTTACATAAGGATTTACTGCAGTTTGAAGAAGAGCAAGTCCGGTTCCCTGAATAAATAACCCCGTCAGAAAAAGCCAGAAGGCTCTTGAAAGCGCTGCAGGAATAAATACAAGTGCACCAACGGCCATTACCCATAAACCCAGTGACATTCCGATTTTAAAACCGGTTCTTTTCAGTATTACAGATGATGGAAGTGCCATCACAAAATAGGAAATATAGAAAGCAGCAGTTACAAAATATGCCTGAAAATCGTTCAGCTCACAGGCTGTCCTCAGAAATGGAATGAGAACTCCGTTAAGCCAGGTTACAAAACCGAAAATAAAGAAGAAGAGACCGATAATTGTGATTGCAAACACATAGTCTTTTCTGCTGATGTCGCTGGTAGAAGTGCTGGTGGCCATAATTGTGGGTTTAGGTTAGAAAATGATATCGGAAAGTCCAAAACTAATCTTTTTTAATTTTGTGACAAAGAAAAATTATTTCCCCTTAATTGTTTGCCCCGAATTTTTCCGTGATTTAACACCGAGGTATCCACCATGATGCCTTTTTGAATAGTCTTCAGATGTGAATCCTATCTTTTTCATCATCAGTACAACCAGGGCATCTCCAATAACCGTAAACACTGTTGTTGAAGTAGTTGGAGTAAGCCCCAGAGGGCAAACCTCTGAAGGTGATCCTGTCGAAATAAAAAAGTCCGATTTAAGGGCAAGAGGACTATTCTCATTTCCTGTAATCACGATTACCGGAATTGCCGGGAAAAGATTATCCTTAAGGTCAATTAGTTCAATGATCTCCCTGGTCTTTCCTGAGTTTGAAATTGCAAGTAAAACATCATTTTCCTGCATAATCCCCAGGTCTCCATGTTGTGCTTCACTGGGATGCAGAAAAACTGCCGGGGTTCCGGTGGAACTAAATGTGGTTGCTATGTTATGGGCTATCTGTCCCGCCTTTCCCATTCCACTGGTAATCAATTTCCCTCTTCTCTTCTGGACATGCTGATAAATTATTTCAGTAACCTTTTCATAGCTGTCAGTTACAGGAATGCTCTTTATTGCAGAAGCTTCACTCTCAAATATTTTGGTAACTGTTTCCTTCATTTTCCTGATTAAAAATAAAGCCTAAATGTAATAAAAAATTGACCGTGAAATTTCTGTTTCACCATTTATGGGATTTCCCGGCATTAATAAACAAAGAAATTTTATTTTTGTATAACGACACACCTGTAAACCTGATCTCTGTAATGGAAAATACTCCTGTTGCTTCTTCCCACAAACCAGGCTTTCCGAGCTCAAAGCCATATGTTGTTGCAACCGCATTTTTTTCACTTCTGGCTATTGTGGGCTTTGCACTTTATGGATTGCCATTCTTTTATGATTTTTTTGTTAACGAGTTTGGATGGTCCCGTACAGTTGTTACTTCTGGTAATGCAATCGGTAAGCTGATAGTTGCCCCATTGTTCGGATTCATTGCAGGTTGGCTAATTGATCGCTATGGGCCCAGAAAAATGATGCTTGCGGGGTCACTTCTGGCAGGTTCGGCTATTATCGGCTTAAGCATGATGAACAACCTTGGAATGTTTTATTTTTTCTACATTCTGAATGCTCTTGGTTATGTTTTCGGCGGGCCGCTTCCCTGCCAGGTGCTTATCTCCAGGTGGTTTACAAAGAACCGGGGAAAAGCCATGGGGATTGCCTATCTGGGCATCGGGACGGGAGGTGCACTTGTACCGCTAATTTCAACAGCACTTGAAAAAAACCTGGGATGGCACCTGGCACTGACCTCGATCGGAGTGATCGTGATCCTGTTCTCATTTCCGATGGCCTTTTTCATAAAAGAAGCTCCGGTTCAGATTGAGGTTCCTAAAGAAAACGGATCAAACGTGCCTATCAGGAGCGTATTGAAAAACAGGAATTTTTATCTTCTCGGGATAGGCAGTATGTGTTCTATTGGTGCAGTAGGAGGAGTGAACCAGCATTTAAAGCTGTATCTTAGGGATATGGATTTCTCACAATCACAGGCAGCACAAATAATGTCGCTCGTTTTGCTTTCAAGCCTTGCCGGAAGGGTGCTGATGGGGATGCTTGCTGATATTTTTCCAAGAAAGTATGTAATGATTCTGATCTATATTATTGTTGGGTCTTCAATTCCCCTGCTGCTGGTACCTGATTTCCCGGGCAGACTTTATCTTTTTGCTGTAGTTTTCGGTATTGGTCTGGGGGGTGATTATATGATCATTCCACTGATGGCAGGGGACCTTTTTGGCATCAAGACCCTGGGCAGGGTAATGGGCATAATCCTTGTGGCAGATGGCCTGGCCGAATCTTTGTCACCGATGATGGTAGGAGCTTTGTACAATGATACATTAAAAAGTTATTCATTCGGTTTTACAATATTGATCTGTTTTGCTCTGGCCGGTGCTCTGATAGTGTCATTTCTTCCAAAACAAAATATTCACAAACTGTAAAATCCTTCCTCCGGAGGTCAGTTAAGCCACTGTTAAATTTATTTATGAACAAAGAGATTAAAAACAATGAATTTTGCTTTTTTTGATGAATGTAAACTAATCAAATTTAAATCGGAATATTTTAATGACATACGTAGCAAATTGATGGTCTAAAATAATCAAAATGCCTCACTTTGAGGCACTTTGCTAAGAGTATGATTTTGATATTTAGTCTTTAATCTTTAAATTTGAATTGAAAAAAGTCAGTTTATGCCATATAAAAAGTCTTTAGATAGCTCTGTTTGTTTAACTAAACAATGAATATGTCCAAAAATTACCCTGAAATAAGGGAAGTTCTGAGGTCGCAAGCTTCAGAGTTTTTTCATAAGTATTCGGTACCAAGGTGGATGTTATTCATTCACGACACCGTTGCTGTCTTTGTTGCATTTCTGTCAGCTTACCTTCTGGGGTTTAATCTTGTTCCTGCCAGTTTTCAGATGGACCAGGCAATTATTCATGGTCTGATAGCCCTGTTTGTATATACTGTCTCTATGTTGACCTTCCATTCTTATGCAGGTCTGATAAGACATACCACCCTGACAGATGTGTCACTTGTTTTTGTTTCTACCACTACTTCTGCAATTGTGCTTATACTTTTTTCTCTTGGAGCACGATATTTCAAACTTAGCGCTAACCTGGTAATTCCAATATCTATATTATTGATTCATTATGTTTTGATCACCGTCTACCTTTTCTTTATGCGTATCTCTGTAAAGATGCTATTCCGGTTTGCAAACCATTCAGTTAAAAGCTCAACAAACAGGGTGATAATTTACGGGGCAGGTGAAATGGGTTTCATTGTAAAAAGGGTTCTGTTAAGTGATCCCAGGGGAGGTTTCACCGTGATGGGATTTATTGATGACAACAAACAGCTTCAGGGTAAAAAAATAAATGGAATCCAGGTTTATGGCCCGGAAATTTTTTCTTCAGGGTTTTTTATCAAGCACAAAATCCAGACTCTTATTCTTGCCATTCGCGAAATATCACCTCCGAAAAAAGGTGATATTATTAAAAAGGCAATTGATTTCAATGTTGAGGTACTTGAAACACCAGCCATTGAGAAATGGTTGAACGGACAACTGGAAGTCAGGCAATTGAAAAAGGTCCAGCTTGAGGACCTGCTTGGCAGGGATCCGATCAGGCTTGATATGGATCTTATCAGAAAAGGGTTGGCCAGGAAAACGATTCTGGTAACAGGTGCAGCCGGATCAATCGGTTCAGAAATTGTGCGGCAGCTGTCAAGGTTTGTCACCCATAATATTATTCTCGTCGATCAGGCTGAAACACCAATGTTTCATCTTGAGAATGAGCTTCGGAAGAGCTATGCCCACATGAAATTCAAAAGTCAGCTTGCAGACGTGACGAATCCGGAAAAGATGGAGCTGATCTTCCAGAAATATCATCCTGAAATTGTTTTCCACGCGGCTGCCTACAAGCATGTTCCCCTTATGGAGGAAAATCCTCATGAAGCCCTGCGAGTGAACGTTGGCGGAACAAGAGTTATGATTGAGCTTTCGGTAAAATATGATGTTAAGAAGTTCGTGATGATCTCCAGCGATAAATCAGTCAATCCTACCAATGTGATGGGAGCCTCAAAAAGAGTTTGTGAGATGCTGGTTCAGACAAAGGCTATGAAGGATGGAGTAAAGACTCAATTCGTAATAACAAGATTTGGGAATGTGCTTGGCTCAAATGGTTCCGTGATCCCTCTTTTCAAAAAGCAAATTGAGGAGGGAGGGCCGCTAACGGTAACTCATCCGGATATAATGAGGTACTTTATGACTATTCCTGAAGCATGTCAGCTTGTAC
The DNA here is from genome assembly GCA_964500155.1 of uncultured Rikenellaceae bacterium. Lineage (GTDB taxonomy): Bacteria > Bacteroidota > Bacteroidia > Bacteroidales > VadinHA17 > LD21. The sequence continues at coordinate 14,010 of CAZCQC010000021.1, forward strand.
TGGAAGCAGGGTTTATGGGGAAAGGTGGTGAGATATTCGTATTTGATATGGGAAAGCCTGTAAAAATAGTTGATCTGGCGGTAAATATGATACGCCTGTCAGGGCTGGAGCCGGGGAAGGATATTAAGATTGAATATACAGGATTACGGCCGGGAGAAAAATTATTTGAAGAATTGCTTTCAAAGAGGGAAGAAATACTTTCGACTCATCATGAAAAGATAAAAGTAGCAAAGGTTGATAAGAATGATTACAAAACCGAAGTACTCAAGGTTATTGCCTCTTTAAAGAATATTTACGGACTTACAGAACAGGAGGTTTTCGAATTCTTCGAAATGCTTGTCCCTGAATACAAAAGTTCAAAGGAGAATAGTAACGGTGATTTCTTATCAAAAAATAAATCTGTCCTGAAAGAAAACTAACTCTGAAAAAAACTTTGTTTTTTACCGAAAATCTAATACCCATTTAAAGTCAAAAGGCGTCCTATCGACGCCTTTTTCTGTGATCCCGAAGGGATTCAAACCCCCAACCTTCTGATCCGTAGTCAGATGCTCTATTCAGTTAAGCTACGGGACCATTTTTCGAACGCAAATATAATAATATTTGTAATAAATCCATTGCTTAAAGTGTTTGCAGTGCCTAGAGTGCCTAGAGTTTGAAGTACTTAGAGTTGAAAAAAGTTTGGAGTGAGCTAAAGTTTGGAGTATTTAAAGTTGAACAGTCTAACTCTAAGTATTTTAGTCACTTTTAGTACTCTAGGCACTTTAAGTACTCTAGTCACTTTAAGTACTCTAGGCACTTTAACCACTTCTTTTC
>CAZCQC010000022.1:0-7075 GCA_964500155.1 uncultured Rikenellaceae bacterium
GCCTGTTCAGGAATCGTGGGTTACTAATGGGATTAAAAAGATCGTGTATAACACAGATGATAAGATGTGTATAAAGAGTAGCTTAAATGTAAGGGGAAGGGTGTAACTGCAATATAACTAACTATTTAGCCCCTGCCCTTAATCTTAAGGGAAGGGGTTGGGGAAGGGTTAATTAATAGGGCTTGGGGAGGGGTTGAGTATATTAAACGAACTTCTTATCATATTACCGTCCTCATCCACAACAGTAAGAACATGATTCCCGGCCTCTGCCCGGAGCTCTGTCTGATGAATGAACTTTGTTGTTGTTATGTATTTTTCATCAAGATGCCAGAATAACTTTTTTGAAGGATTCCTGTGTACAACTTCTGCAATTACCCTTGTAAGCTCTCCGGTATGATCGCGGGGGATAAAGATATTAATTCCGGTATTTGGATAAATGAACTCCATGACCGGCAGGCTTTTCCCTGTTGCACAGCCGGCTGCCAGCGGTGGCAGGGGTTTGTATTCCGGATGTTTCTGCCTGTAGAAGTATTCCATTGCAGGAGGGAGGACAAACCAGGGCTCATTTATTATTTCCGAAGCAGGAAAGCAATCGGCTGTGACCTGTCTTGTTCGTGTTTTATCAAGATGAATTATGCTGTGGTAGGGACAGGCATCACTCCTCAATCCGTTGATACACACGGATATTTCCTCTGTTTCAGGACAGTCGGGACCAGCCCTGAAGCCGCTCTGACGGCAGATACTGATATTGGTCAGCTCTTCATAAGGAGGGGTGAACCAGGGGGCAGGGTTCATGATCGCGACAATTTCAAATAAGATCGGAGCAGCAGCTGAAATACCTGTCAAACCCGGCCTTCCTTCACCATCTGCATTTCCTGCCCATACACCGATTACATAGCCTGGTGTTGTCCCCACCGCCCAGGCATCCCTGAATCCGAAACTGGTCCCGGTCTTCCAGGCAATTTCGGGTGCTGAAGCGAAATATTGCCATCCGGTTTCTGTCTCCGGGCGGTTTACTTTTCGCAGTGCTTCGTATGTGAGCCAGATCGATCCTGCAGAAAACGGGGGATTTACCTCCTCATCCGACCCCTCCGATTGAATTTCATTTCTGAAAAGCACCGGCGGATGATAATCTCCTCTCAGGTGTTTCTTTTCATTATTATATCTTCCAAGAACCCTGGAAAGCGAAGCATAAACTCCTGTGAGTTCCCACAATGATGTTTCTCCTCCTCCCAGGATCAGGGAGAGGCCGTAATAATCAGCATCTTTATTGAAAGTTGTGAATCCGGTTTTGTTAAGCAGTTCAAGGAACTTTTCGGTAGTATATTTCTGAAGCATACCGACAGCAGGTATGTTGAGGGACTGGGAAAGAGCAAATCCGGCCGGAACTGCGCCACTGAAGCTCTGATCGAAGTTTTTAGGTGCAAATCCCGGGAACCGTGTCGGAATATCTGATACAAGAGTATTGGGCAGAATTTCTCCCGATTCCTGCATTCCGGCATAAAGTATCGGTTTAAGAATGCTTCCGGTGCTACGCCGGGACCTTATTAAATCAACATCTCCTCCATGTTCTGATAACCCTTCATTCGCAGCGTTGCCGACATAAGCAAGAACTTCGCCTGTCGGAACATCAACAATCAATGCAGCTGAGTTGAAAATAAAATTGCCGGCAAGCTCTTTCTGATGAGAATTAATAATTTCGGCTGTTCTTTCCTGCACGACGTGATCAATAGTAGTCCTGATCCTTTCTCCCCGGTTCTTAATATAAAACAGATCAGTAAGATGAGGCGCCTTTGAAGGCAATGGTTTTGGTTCTCCCGGGAGAGGTTCATCAAGAGCAAGAACTAGGGTCAGCGAATCAATATACTCTCTTTTAAACAGCTTTTCAAGAAGTAAATTACGCCTGGTTTTGAGCGTTTCCTGGTTTTTACCCGGATATACAAGTGAGGGTGAATTCGGAAGAATAGCGAGAGCAGCAGCTTCAGCCCAGGTAATATCGGCCGGTGATTTTCCTGTGTAACGCCAGGCAGCAGCATCAAGTCCCACTATGTTTCCTCCGAAAGGAGCATTCGCGGCATAGATCCTGAGGATCTCCTTTTTCGATTTGAAAAGTTCAAGCTTAAGAGCCTGAAGCATTTCAATTATCTTCTCCCGGTATGTGCGAGCCCTGTTTCCTCCCGAAAGCCTTGCAACCTGCATGCTGATGGTGCTTCCGCCGCTTACAATTTCCTTTGCCTTCATATTGTCCCTGAAGGCTCTCAATAGTGCAACCGGATTTATTCCCGGGTGATAGAAGAAGTACCTGTCTTCGAATGTCAACAGCGCCGTTCTGAATTTTTCAGGGACCTTTCCTGATGAAGGGAATCTCCATTGTCCGTCATCGGCTATTCTTGCCCCCAGTAGAGCGCCGTCGTTCGCCTCCACAACTGTTGAGAGTGGAGTATTGAATCGAGGCATCGGAGAAACCAAAACCGGGATAATGATTACCCCGGTTATAATCAGCAGTATTTTAAGCTTTTTATTCAATTCACTGACCGGTGACGATCACTCTGTTTCCGGGAACTCTTGAATAGCAGTTTTCTGTGTACATAGCTTCACACCATATCGACGGCTGATAAAATTCACCCTTGTAAGCTGCATTCAGTATCAGTACGAATGTTTTTGTCTCACCCTGGTTAAGGCTAAAATATGTATTAACCCTGTCGTCCCTTATATCGCGGTAATCAAAGGCGCTCTCCCTGATTCCATAGTTAGCTTCAAACAACCGTGTATTCTGAATCTCCCATCCTGAAGGGACCATCTGGGTGAGTGCAATATTATCAACCCGGCTGAAGGTTGTATTTTTTACTTTTGCCACCATCATAAAGTCAGTTCCCTGAACAAGGTTACTACGGTCGACACTCTTCATTTCGGTGTTCATATACTCAATTTGCATGCTCAATCCCTTGTCCGACACCGATAAGTCAGAGACAAGGGGGATCCCTTTTCTTACAAGGTTTAAATACATTGGTTTGCCGGAAGTATTTTCGGCAACAAGCGTATTTGTTCCTAATTTCATGTTCAGATTTCTTGTCAGGATTTTCTTTGGCTCAACACTTTGTTCAGCTCTTTCGCCATTCATTGTGATATCGAATTTTGCCGGACCCGTATTATCCGGCGGAATCATTTCCGAAAATTTCATATAGGAGAAAAGTCCCCAGGCTATCGATTGTGTGCTGTACCAGCTTTCCGTATTGAGATCATCGCAGATTGCTTTAAGCAATGGGAGGGCCTCTTCTTCCTTTTTAAGAATTGAAAGAGTGTAAAGGATTATTGCCTTGTCGCGCATCGGGCTTCCGTAATAATAGTATGAATATTCGGTTTCAGTTTCAAGGTTTCTCATGTCGAGAAGATCACCTGCTACCTCAGGTCTTCCGGCAGTGGCAAATGCTGCCGCAAGGAACCACCGGGATAATTGCGGGAGACCGGCCGATTCGCGAAGCCTGTTCATTGCACCTCTTTCAGGAGAACCTGCAAGGGCAAGTGTGAAAAGCCTGTATGCCTGGTCATTGACCGATTGTTTGAATTTTGTATCAAAACGCCAGTCCTGTGCTGTTTTTTTCTGATAGTTTATCCATTTCCTCCTGAAATCCGTGGGGATGCTATATCCTTTCTTTTCGGCTTCAGTCATGAAATGGCCTGCATATGATGTGACCCAGTTATCAGGCTGATAGTTGCCGGGCCAGAGGGCTATTCCTCCGCTGCTCATCTGCCGTGTTATGATTTTGGAAACAGCCTCCCTGATATTTGCCGAGGCAGTCTCAATGGTCCCGGAATCGTTGAATGAAAGATCCTTAAGCCAGAGCTGGGGAAAGGCTGCTGAAGTAATCTGTTCACTGCATCCGTGAGGATAATCAAGGAGATATCCGAGCCGTTTTTCCAGATTGACCGACGGAAGCAGTGAAGCCTCAAGTGTAGCAGTATTGGAACCCTCCATCCCGAAAGGAGCAAATGATGTTTCCCATTTTTCTCCGGGTTTCAGCAGTCTGAGTTCCGCTCTTGTTTCAGGCGGATTCGGACTCCTTACATCCAGTTCAATATCATAAGCTGCTGTTTCTCCGCCACCAGTCGCTGTCAGCCTGATCTTTGCAATACCTGTCCTGTCGCCCGCTGTGAAAGTAAAATCAATATCCTTTTCCCCTGAACCGGCAACATGTATGGTTTTAACTTTTTCGGAGAAAGTAACCAGATCATTTCCTTCGGCTATCAGGTCGACATTCCGGATACTCTCTTTCTGGATGAACAGTGTCACGGGCAGGGCAACTTTTTCTCCCGGACTCACCACCCTCGGAGCCGTTGCGAGGATCATGAGAGGATCTGTCACAGGGATACTTTTTTCAGCATATCCGAATGCCCTGTCGCTCCCTGTAATTACCATTACTCTGACCGAACCTGTGTATTGAGGCAGTTCAATTGAATGAGTTGCCGTCTTTCCGGGAGCAAGGGTAAATGGTCCCAGGAATTTTACCACCGGAATAAAACGCTGGGCTTTATTTGCTGCCCTGTCGATCAGAGCTTCATCACCACCTGTTGCAAAAATCCTGTCAAGTGTTCCTCCAAATGCTCCTAATACCATATCATACAGATCCCAGGTCTGGACACCAAGAGCTTCCCGTGCATAGAAATATTTCCACGGATCAGGTGTTTTGAATCCTGTGATGTTAAGCAATCCTTCATCGACAACAGCTACCGTATAGGTCATTGGTTTCTTTTTCGCCTCACTGATCCTGATCTCAAATTTTTGCTGCGATCTTATCTGATCGGCCGTCGAGATTTCCGGTTCCAGGCGTGTGCCGGGATCTTCGACCATTACCGGAACAATTCCGTAGAGTCGCATGGGCATATCGTTAATTGTCTGGGCATGCGGCTGGATTACAGTTACGTATGCATATATATTCGGAGCCATTTCAGGCCTTGCCCTGAAGCTGACAACACTAGTTCCCTTTGAGCTGACCGCACGGATCTCTTCAAGGACTGATGCGGAATTCTCCAGCGTTACAATTATCCTTGAATTTTCCGGAGCCGGGAAACTTAGTTTTACTTCATCGCCCGGATTATATTTTTCCTTATCGGTATTTATTGAGAGAAGTGTTGCTCCTTCATTATTTCCTTTCATCCCGTATTCATAGGGCCAGTCAACAAGGATTATTTTTCCCGTTGAATGACCATCAGGTGTTGACACCCTTATCAGGTATCGGCCCCATTCATTTCTTCCGATATTGAATGAAAAAGAACCTTCTCCTCCCGATGTCTGTATCTTTTTGGAGATGACAGGTTTATAGGAATTGTTTGAAATGTATTCTGCAAGATCCTCGCGATCGGATTCCCACCACCATCTGTAAGAGATCTTATAGACAGTCACCTCAGCTTCAGAATTAACAGGATTGCCTTTTGGATCGACAGTGACAATATTTACTTTATTCTCTTTATCAGTAAATAACATTCTCTCTTTGCCTTTTAATCCGGGCAGTTCAATACCCACAAAGACCTGATATGGAGCGTATTTATATACAGCCTGGGTTATGCTTTCGTCGCCACCCTTCTCCGCGACTTTTGCAGTAAATACGGCATTAAGCATACCTGGCGCATTGACTTCATTACCAGGATTAAAGATCACGTCAGCATTTCCATTTTCATCAACCGACCCTTCAAACATTTTGGATGTCTCTGAATAAAACTGTATTGCCGGATCGTCAAAATTGAACTGACGGTATTTTGCAAATTCTGTTTTTGCCGGTTTCAGAATATACTCGACCGATGATTTAAGATTGCCGGCAACAGCTCCGTTCAGCCACTTTACCTTCAGTGTTCCCCTGGAGGCAGTTCCTGATCCCCCAAGGAGTTCGCCGGGGAAATTAAGTTCAATTTTCAACCTGTTCGGTTTGATGGTTTCTACCCTGATCCTCTTTGTAAAAAGAGCCCCTCCGATACTGAACTGAGCCTTATAGTCACCGGTCACGGCATCAGCACCTGTAGCAGTCCTGAAAACCATCAGATTCTTACCTCCTGATTTCCTGACCTGGTTATCAACCTTCTGCTCCATCGGATTGATCAGATCGAAGATGACGGGATGGTCAGAAGGGATAGAGTTATGCATGTCTTTTAAAAAGACTGAGAGATAAATGGAATCACCCGGGCGCCAGACATCCCTTTCGCCATAGATAAATGCCTTGATCCCTTTCTCGGGCTGAACTCCTGATACATCGAAAGAGCTCAGGGAGAGGGATGATCCGTCATTTATCCTGAGGTAGTTGCGATCCTTATCCTTTTTTGCAATTATCAGAAATGGCTTTTTTTCACAGGCAAGCTTTACCGATCCGTTCTGATCGGTATTCCCGGAGACGATTTCCTGAAGCTGGAAATCATACACACTGATAACCACTTCGCTCAAAGGCATTGCTGTAAGAAGATCATTCACAATCACGTGAAGGTTATTGTCCTGGCCTCTTTTAACGATGATCCCGAAATTTGAGGCAAGTATATTCCGGGTTATTTTTCTGTCGGGATTGAAATATGCAGCTTTGCAGGGATTGTCACGGTCGCGCCAACTGAAGCCGAATGAATAATAAATATAGTCATCACTATCGGAATAGTAATTATCCGGATCATCCCAGAATTCCTGGTTTGTCTCTTCCGACAGCCTGAGCATTTCCTCATATTTTTTCATGTCTTCCTGGTCAGTGCAGGGATAAAGAGAGTAGGATGGTCTCATCGAAAGTTCCACCCTGTATAGAATACCGGGTTCGACATCAATAAATTCTGAAAGATCGATTGTAAAAAGATTCCATCCCGCGTTATGAGATAACGCGGGATTACTGCCTGAAGGATTTACAAGATCAAAGCGACCGGAATAGAGCGGCCGTCCGAACCGTTTTATTGAGTATCCTGTATTGATCTCGTTTTCCTGGAGGAAATACGGAAGATTATTCTCGAAAATCTTAATGATCTTCATATCGACAGCCTTAAGATTTGCTGCCTTGAACGGAAAAATAAGGTTCTGTGAAGAAGGGAGGATGACGCCGTTCCCGATAAGTTC
>CAZCQC010000023.1:0-3591 GCA_964500155.1 uncultured Rikenellaceae bacterium
GATTACTGCAGCAGCGGAGTCACAATACGAAAACGGCACCATCAATGCTACAGATTATATTAATGAAATGACTACCGAAAGAGCAGCTCTGATAAATTATGAAATCCATAAGATTAATCTGGCATTGGCCAGGGTTGAATACTTGAATATTAGTGGAAAAGAAATAGAATAAAATACCCCCAACCCCCTAAAGGGGGCTAAGAATAATCCCCCATTAGGGGGGATGGGGGGCGAAAAAAAAGAATTAGAATAATTATATCACATATCAGTATGAAAACCTACTTGTTTCTTATTATCACGGCAGTTCTGCTAACTGCATGCCAAAACAACTCTGACAAGGCTGACGCTTACGGCAACTTTGAAGCAACTGAGATCTTAGTTTCTGCTGAAACCAGTGGTCGTATCCTTAAATTTATTCCCACCGAAGGAACTGAGATCGATAAGGATTCTGAAATAGCAATGATAGACACAACACTGTATAACCTTCAGAAAGGTGAGATAGAAGCAGCCATGAAGGGAGTCAGGATACGTATCAGCTCAATAAATGCGCAGAACGATATTCTCCTCCAGCAGATAGATAACCTGAATGTTAATATCTCAAGGACTGAAAATATGCTGAAAGATGATGCGGCAACAAAAAAACAATTCGACGACCTGTCCGGACAGGTTGCTGTTCTTGAAAAACAGATTGCCGCAAACAATACCCAGAAAGCATCCGTAGCTGCTGAACTGTCGGTATATGAATCAAAAAAAGCGACCCTGAACGAACAGATTTATCGATGCAGTGTAAAAAGTCCGCTGAAAGGAACTCTTATTGAGAAATATGCCGAGGCTGGTGAGTTAGCTGCAACCGGAAAGCCGCTGGCGAAAATCGCCGATCTTACACTGATCAGACTGAAGGTTTATGTAAGCGGGGCTCAGCTAGGAAAAATTAAGACAGGCCAGGAAGTTATTGTAAGAATTGATAACGGGAAAAAGGACTATTCTTCTTTTACAGGAAAAATCAGCTATATCTCCGGTAAGGCTGAATTCACGCCAAAGATCATCCAGACAAAAGAGGAACGTGTCACTTTTGTCTATGCCGTTACAATTGATGTTCAAAATGACGGCTCTATGAAATCAGGAATGCCGGGAGAAGCAATATTTAATTAGCAATGTCGATCAGAGTAAACCTCTGTGGAACTCTGTGACTCCTCGGTGGAACTCTGTGTAACTTTAAATATCAAGAACTTACACAGAGAAACACAGAGCCACGCGGAGAATAGGAAGAATATGAATGAAATAATTAAGGCATCGGGTATCGGAAAAAAATTTGAAGCGACGCAGGCTTTGAAGGATGTTTCATTTGAGGTTACTAAAGGTGAAATATTTGGATTTATTGGTCCGGATGGTGCAGGAAAAACAACCCTCTTCAGAATAATCACAACACTCTTATTGCCTGATGAAGGCGACCTTAAAGTGTTAGGACTTGATTTCAGGTCAGGATTCAGGGAACTCCGGAAGAATATCGGATATATGCCCGGAAGATTCAGCCTCTACCATGACCTGACAGTTGAAGAGAATCTTGATTTCTATGCCACGGTTTTCGGAACAAAGGTAAGCGAGAACTACGACCTTATCGCAGACATCTATAGCCACATTGAACCTTTCAGAAAAAGACTTGCAGGAAAGTTATCCGGGGGAATGAAGCAGAAACTGGCATTATCATGCGCCCTCATTCATAAGCCCCGATTGCTTGTTCTTGATGAACCAACAACAGGAGTTGATGCTGTTTCAAGATCAGAGTTCTGGGGAATGCTCAGAAAGCTGAGACAACATAATATAACCATTCTGGTTTCGACACCGTACATGGACGAAGCTATGAGGTGTGACAGAGTTGCACTCATTCAGGATGGTAAAATTCTGTTGATCGATGAGCCTCAGAGTATCAGGAATGGTTTTAACAGCCGGCTCTTTACGGTAAGGGCTACAGATAAATACCATCTGATCCTTGCGCTCAGAAAATATCCCGAAACAAAAACTGCTTATCCATTCGGGGATTCAGTGCATGTAACTTTCAGAAATGACAGGTATAATGAATCGCTTACAAGCTTTCTGAAGCTGGAAGGCATTGAAAATGTAATTATTGAAGAATCGAAAGCCGGAATTGAGGACAGGTTTCTGGAACTTATGGAGGCGTAAAGGGATAACGGCATAACGGCGTGACGGTAAAATTCCCCCTTTGAAGAGCCTGCCCCGCTTCGGCGGGGGGGCAGGGGGATGTAAATGGCAAATTTAAATAATGACAAACAACACAGTAATATCAGTCCATAATCTTGTAAAGAAGTTCGGCAATTTCACTGCCAACGACAACCTGAATTTTGAGGTTTTCAAAGGTGAGATCTTCGGATTTCTTGGTGCAAACGGAGCAGGCAAGACCACGGCAATCAGGATACTGTCAGGATTGTCAGTTCCGACTTCGGGCGATGCCCTGGTTGCAGGATTCAGCGCATCGCGTCAACCCGAAAAAATAAAAAAGGTAATTGGCTACATGTGTCAGAAATTCTCCCTTTATGAAGATCTTACAGTCAGAGAGAATATCATGCTTTACGGTGGTATTTATGGGATGAGCAGGAAGTTGATAAAGGAAAGGATCCATGATCTTCTGGAGAAGCTTAATTTCGAGGAATACGGAGATAAACTGATTGCCTCGCTCCCACTGGGTTTAAAGCAGAAACTTGCTTTTTCAGTTGCAGTTCTGCATAAGCCTGAAATAGTCTTCCTCGATGAACCTACAGGCGGAGTTGATCCTGTTACCCGCCGGCAGTTCTGGGAAATGATATATGAAACCGCCTCACGGGGTATTACTGTTTTTGTGACAACTCATTATATGGATGAAGCTGAATATTGTGACAGGATATCAATAATGAGCGAGGGCAGAATAGTGGCTCTTGATACGCCTGCAAACCTTAAAAAACAATACAAAGCTGAATCGGTTGAGGAGGTATTTGTAAAAATTGCGAGACCATCAGATACTCACCCCCAACCCCCCTCTCTACTTCGTAAAGAGGGGGCTAATTACTGAAATTGAGGACCTTCCCCCTCTTTGCTCCGGCAGAGAGGGGGAAAAAGGGGGTGAGTACATGATAACTAAAAGAATTTGGAACTATAAAAAAGAAAATAATCTTTAAATGAATCGCTTCTTAGGTTTTGTCAGAAAAGAGTTCCTGCATATTTTCAGGGATTACCGGACACTTATTATCCTTTTCGGATTACCTGCAGCACAGATCCTGTTGTTCGGTTATGTTGTCAGCACTGACGTTAAAAATGCAGGGGTTGCTTTTCTTGATTTGTCAAAAGATGAGATCACAGTTAAAATTTCGGATAAAATCTGCTCGTCAGGATTCTTTAAAAGAACCGAAGACCTTTTTGATTACAATGATATTGACAGGATAATGAAAAAGGGGCAAACAAAAGCAGTTATAGTTTTTGAAAACAATTTCGGCCGTAAACTGATGAGTGAAGGGAAAGCTGTATTATCAATTATAGCTGATGGTTCAGAACCAAACACAGCGACTCTTGTAACGAATTATCTTACAGCAATAGTTACTG
>CAZCQC010000024.1:0-3415 GCA_964500155.1 uncultured Rikenellaceae bacterium
AATTTCATCAAATGATCAGGGTATAATTAACAGACACACCGGAAGCAATATTTATTCCTCGACAATGATCTATATTCATTTAAAGGGTTAAATATTATTTTCATAACTTGCCATTTTCTAAAATTAATCAATAATCTACAAAATTGCAATGTCATCCGAGCGGATCAGTTCAATTGATATAATGAGGGGGCTTACCCTTCTGCTTATGCTCTTTGTCAACGATCTTAATATGGATGTTGCTCCCGCATGGCTCGGTCACATGAAAGCTGATTTTGATGGAATGGGACTTGCCGATTGGGTCTTCCCTGGATTCCTATTCATGGTGGGAATGGCAATTCCGTTTTCATTCTCAAAGAGGATATCAAAGGGAACAACTCTTGCTGAAAACAGCAGACATATTTTTATCAGGACGATAAGCCTGCTGATAATTGGCGTACTGATGCTAAACACAGGAAGGGTTAATCGGGAGCTTACAGGAATGAGCGAGAACCTGTGGGCATTGCTGATGTATATTGGCGTATTCCTTGTCTGGAACGATTATGTTAATAAAGATAAGAAGTTTTTTACCGTTACCGGGTTACGGCTCGCTGGAATGGGTATACTGGCACTGCTTGTTCTTAAATTCAGATCAGGCCAGCCTGAGAATGAAGGATCTTTGATCACAGGTTGGTGGGGAATCCTGGGACTGATTGGCTGGGGTTATCTGGTTTCAGCATTCACCTATCTGTTTTGCAAAGAATCGATCCTGAAAACTGCCGCAGTTACTGTTCTTTTCCTGGTTATTAATATTCTTTCAGGGTTGAAACTCCTGGAATTTCTCAACCCTGTAAAATTATTGCTTGGTGTCATTATTGAAGGAAATGTTCCTTTTATTGTTCTGATGGGTTTGACAGCAGGTCTGATTCTCAGGAAATCAACTCAATCAGGTCATAAAATGGTGATATTGAATTTTATTGGCCTTGCAACCATTTGTCTTGTTTCCGGACTTATTTTGCGACGTTGGTTCATTTTATCAAAGATAATGGCGACACCTAGCTGGGGACTGGTCTGCTGCGGAATTAGCTTTTTTGTGTTTACCCTCATCTACATTGTCACCGATGTCTGGAAGAAAAAAGATTGGGCATCATTCTTTAAGCCTGCAGGCCAAAACTCGCTTACCACTTATCTTGCACCTGATATACTTTACTACCTCATTTGGATTACCGGACTGCCTGTATTGTTCTATAAACAATCGGAATTTCCACTTGTAGTTGTTACAGGATCTATTGTCTGGGCTATTTTAATGGTATGGCTGACAGCATTGTTAAAACGGCTTGGAATAAGTCTGAAATTGTAACATTCTTTATCTGCGAAAATCAGCGGGATCAGCGGGAGATTCTTTTGTTTCCCGCAGATTGTGCAGATTAGCGCAGAAATAAAAGCTGGAGTCTGGATATACCTTATAGGCCAGACCAGGTACTTTCAAGTTTATAATATTTGACAATATCAGGGTATGAATCACGGTTTTTTGAGAAGAATCTAAGCTTTGTGTATTTCTCCACCGGGAAAAAGAGACCCGACATAACCAGTTTTCCTTCATCAATAAACAATTCTACTGAAGAGTTGTCAATAAAAAGATGCATTTTTAAAGTCTTACCCGGTTCATAAGGAGCAGTTGCAACCCCGGAAAATCTTTCTGAAAAAGAGTTATTGCCTGATTTTGTACGGTCGATAAATACTTGTTTAGCTGCAACCGAATAACCAATAATTAAGTTCTCCCCGGTATTATTCTCGAGCTTTATACCCAGGGAATCGGAATACCCCCCGGGGATTTTAAATTCAAATTCGATCTCACACTGGTTTAATCCCGGATCTTCAATGATAAGATCCCCATCTGATGAACTGCCTGTTTTCGTCGGAATAATTGATTTCGGTTCTTTCCTGAGAACAGCAAGTTCACTTACCGGTCGGGATATTAGAAAATATTTCCCCTTTTCATTTGATAACATCAGTTCCCTCGGAATTGTCATTGCACTTCGCCATACTTTCGTTGGTACAACCGTGGCATAATTCCAGTTGCTCATCCATCCCAGGAACACTCTCCGGCCATCAGTCTCGGGTATACCTGACCATGTCACTCCTGCATAATTATCTGTACCCCAATCAATCCATTTACTTGTATTCTCATCAGCGATAAACTCTTTACCATTGAATTTTCCGGTAAAATACTGAGTTGCCGATCCTCCATTGGGTCCGCCAGGATTTATACTTACAAGCATGACCCATCTTGTATCATTGCTTCCCTCAACCTTCAGAGGAAAAAGGTCGGGACACTCCCATACTCCGCCGTGTGCCCCTGCATCCACTCCGAACTCACTTTCAAAGGACCAGGATTTCAGATCAGCTGAAGAAAACAGGTTTACCCTATCGTGAACTGCAAGTATCATGACCCATTTCCCGGTTTCTTTATGCCAGAATACCTTGGGATCTCTGAAGTCTCTCTTCCCCGGATTTGGAAGAACAGGATTACCGGAATATTTTGTCCATGTCCTTCCTTTATCGATGCTCCGGGCAATCCCCTGGCTCTGGTAAGTATCGCTTCCGCCTCTTTCAAGCTCACTGTTATGGTAAGTGAAAATTGCAACTATCGGAGGATTATCATCTGTACCAAGGCCTGAAGTATTTAGAGTGTCGGCAACAGCGCTTCCTGAGAAAATATAGCCAAGCGAATCGGGATAAAGAGCTATCGGCAGATGATTCCAATGCACCATGTCAGCACTGATGGCATGTCCCCAGTGCATAGGACCCCAAACTGTACTGTCGGGATAGTACTGATAGAAAAGATGGTATTCACCACCATAAAATACCATTCCGTTCGGATCATTCATCCAGCCGGTTTCAGGCGTAAAATGAAATTGAGGACGGTATTTCTCCTGATAATATTCAGATTTTGCTATTGGGTCAGTAGCTTTCTTATTTTTATCTGAATAACATGAATTTACCAATATTATACAAAACACCAGCAAGATAGAATACATAAATTTCTTTCCCATTTTTTGAACTTATTGATTTCTGCGATAATCTGCGTAATTTGCGGGAAACAAAAAAGCCTGGCTCCCGCAGATCGCGCAGATTTACGCAGATTTTTTGTTGATTATTTTCTGCTCATTGAAAACGGGAATGCATCCTCAGAAGTACCGCGGCTTTTTTCGGTTTCATTCTGCATTTCAAACATGAGAGTACCTCCAGACTGCAATTCACCATGCTTTATGTAATTGCGCATCAATATTTTACCCCCCAGCCTGATATCCCTTACATAAATATTCTCACTATTGTTATCTGGCGCATCAATTGTAAGCTTTTTACCATTTTCAAACTCCAGTGTAGCTTTTTTGAACAGAGGGGAACCGAAAACATATTCATCTGTTCCCGGGGT
>CAZCQC010000025.1:0-2868 GCA_964500155.1 uncultured Rikenellaceae bacterium
CACCAAAATCCTTATGTACACCGGCCATGACCGATGCAGCCATGGCAGAACCGAGAGCACATGTCTGATCAGAGCTTGCGACCTTTATCGGCATGTTAAGCACATCTGCAACTATCTGCATAACAAACGGATTCTTTTTTGCAACTCCTCCTATTGCAATTACTCCGTCAATGCGCACACCTTCAGATATAAAGCGGTCATTTATCATTTTTGACCCGAAAGCAGTTGCCTCAACAAGAGCTTTAAATATTCTGGGGGCATCTGAACCTAGTGATAATCCTGTGATTGCTCCTTTCAGTTCCTGATTTGCATAGGGAGTACGCCGTCCATTGAGCCAGTCGAGAGCAACTATTGCTGTTTCCTCATCGGCCAGTGATTCTGCCTGTTCGCTTAGCCTGGATATCATCCGGTGAGCGGTTTCAGAACTTATTCTCTCTTTTGTCTTTTCATCTAGCCAGTTCATTGAAGAGATTACTTCATTGACAGGCCACATAAGCAGCTTGCCAAACCAGGCATAGATGTCGCCAAAGGCCGACTGCCCTGCTTCAAGACCCAGCATCCCTGGAATTATTGATCCGTCAACCTGTCCGCATATGCCTGCAACAAGCTTATCACCGACCTCATTCATTGGAGAAACAAGCATGTCGCATGTTGAGGTGCCCATTACTTTTAGAAGCTGATAAGGCTTTATTTCACCTCCGATTGCCCCAAGATGAGCATCAAAAGCACCTGTTCCAACTTTAACACCTGAAGGCAGACCAAGTCTGTTTGCCCACTCCTCAGAAATGGTACCGACACATACTTCACAGGTGTAAGTATCCCTGAATAATCTTTCTCTTAATCCAGAAAGCATAGGATCGAGCCTGGTTAGAAATTTATCTTCAGGAAGGCCATTGAAGTCTTCGTGCCACATGGCCTTATGTCCTGCAGCACAACGACTTCGCTTTAAAGTCAGTGGGTCCGTGTTCCCTGTAAGCAAACCAGGTATCCAGTCGCAGTGCTCAACCCATGAAAAGGCATTTTCCCTTACCTTTCCATTTGACCGTAATGTATGCAGGATCTTTGCCCAGAACCATTCTGATGAGTAAACACCACCCTCATATTTTGTGTAATCAGTTCCACCCCACGACCTTGAAAGTTCGTTGATCTCAGAAGCTTCTTTTACAGCAGTGTGGTCCTTCCATAATATAAACATTGCATCCGGATCGTTTTCAAAACCAGGCTTCAAAGAGAGAGGTAAACCCCCGCTGTCGACGGCAACCGGCGTGGACCCTGTGGTATCAACTGTTATACCGACGATATTGTCAGTTACATCAGCTGATAGTCCTTTCAGGGCATCCTTAACGGAATGCTCCATTCCTTCTATATAATCCAGGGGGTGCTGACGAAAACGGTTGGTTGAAGGATCGCAATATAATCCCTTCTTCCATCGGGGATATTCAAATACGGATGTTCCGACAGTCTCCCCATTGTCTGTATCAACCACAACAGAACGAACCGAATCTGTACCATAATCGAGCCCGATTACATATTTCTTTTTCATATTCTGAATTTTAATTTCACTTTTTCTCCCCCTGGCCGTAATATGCATTCTTCCCGTGCTTGCGTTGAAAGTGCTTATCAAGGAGCTTCTGATCAATAGGCTTGTCGTGATTTAACAGGACTGTATAGAATGCCATTCTGGCTATCTCTTCAAGTGCAACTGCATTATAAACAGCCTCCCCGGCATCGAGACCCCAGCAGAATGGTCCGTGGCAGTTTACTAGTGCGGAAGGTACAGCCAGGGGATCTGAAAAACCAAGTCTCTCAACTATAACTCTTCCGGTATTCAGTTCGTAGTCATTCTTTATCTCATGATCAGTCAGTTCACGGGTACATGGAACCTCACCGTAATAGTGGTCAGCGTGGGTAGTACCGAAAGCGGGAATGTCTCTCCCTGCCTGTGCCCATGAGGTGGCATATGCAGAATGTGTATGTACAACACCGCCGATCGAAGACCAGGTTTTATAGAGAAACAGATGAGTGGGAGCGTCAGTTGATGGTTTGTATTTCCCTTCAACCGTATTTCCTTCCATATCGATAACAACCATATCTTCAGCTTTCATCATCGAATAGCCAATGCCTGATGGTTTAATAACAATAAGTCCGCTCTTTTTGTCCTTCCCGCTTACGTTACCCCATGTATGAATAACAAGTCCCTGTTTTACCAGGTCAATATTTGCCTGAAAAACAATCTTCTTCAATTTTTCCAGCATAACTTCCTTAACATTAAGTACTCTAAACTCTAGTCACTCCAGTCACTTCTAATTTACATCCAGGCTAAAGTCAAATCCCTGCTTTTTATGGATCTCGTATCGCTCTTCGTTGAATTTAAAGTAAAAAGCTCCTTTCTTTGAAGTCTCACGCTCTTTCTCATCCAACTTTTCAAGAAGGTTCATAGATAATATTTTCTTTCTGAAATTCCGTTTGTCGATCTCGCGCTGATAAATAGCCTCATAAAGGTTTTGAAGCTGAACGAGTGTAAACTTCTCAGGCAAAAGAGCAAATCCTACGGGCTTGACTTTAACCTGCATCTGGAGCACGTTAAGCGCCCTGTTAACCATATCCCTGTGATCAAAAATCAGGTGGGGTAAACGAGCCAGCGACAGCCATTGTGCCCCGTTCAGCTCCTTAAGTTTCCTGTCAATATCCTGAGTTTTAATAAGAGCACTATAGGATGTAGAGATCACTCTTGCACCAGGGTCCCTTTGAATTTCTCCATAAGTAAATGATTGTTCCATATATACATCCCTGAGTCCGGTAAGCTGGTAAAGTATGCGGGAAGCAGCCTCATCAAGACTTTCTTTTTCTTTTACAAAACCTCCGGCG
>CAZCQC010000026.1:0-10344 GCA_964500155.1 uncultured Rikenellaceae bacterium
GAGAATAAATTCGAAGAGTCGGGTCACTTGTATAAAAATAACGGGGACGGCACATTTACGGATGTGACTGACGAAGCAGGTGTACGGAATTATGGCATGTCAATAGGTGTGGTTGCCATGGATTTTAATAATGATGGATGGAAAGATTTATACATATCCAATGATTTCAATCCCCCTGATCTTTTTTATCTGAATAATGGTGATGGCACTTTTAGAGAGATAGTAAAAGAGGCGACATTTCAAACCTCCATTTTTGGGATGGGCTTAGATGCAGCGGATTTCAATAACGATGAACTGATTGATATGTTCCAGATTGATATGACGCCTGAAGATCATTTTCGCAGAATGGTGAATGTAATTCCAATGAGTCAGAATACATTTGACTTAAGTGTTGGTTTTGGCATGCATTATCAGTATATGCAAAATTCATTGCAGCTTAATAATGGAATCTTTGATGGCATCCCTGTATTTAGTAATATTTCGCTATTTTCCGGAGTTGCCTATACTGATTGGAGTTGGGGTGGTGTTTTTCTTGATATGAATAACGATGGAAACAAGGATTTATTTGTTGCCAACGGTGTTCTGAGAGACATAAATAACCGCGATATCTTAAAAAATGATCCGAATAGTGTTTATTTCAGACAAGTGAAGGAATATCGTCCGGAGCTTTTCCCAATTACTCCGGTAAGAAATTATGCCTTTGAAAACAATGGCGATTTAACTTTTGCTGATAAATCAGTTTCCTGGGGATTTGAAGAGCCGACTTTAGCCAATGGAATGGCTTATGGTGACTTCGATAACGATGGCGATCTTGACATAGTTATCAGCAATGTTAATGAGGAATCAGCTATCTATGAAAACAGAGTAGTTCACAAAGGCAATCATTATATTAAAATCAACCTGGCTGGTCCGGAAAACAATTTGTTTGGATTGGGAAGTATCGTTAAAGTAAAGACAGGTGGCGTTACTCAAATTCAGGATTTTACGCTCACAAGAGGCTATCAGTCGAGTATGCCCACTACCATTCATTTTGGTTTGGGTCAGAAAGACACTATCGATGAGATAACTGTTATTTGGCCTGACAGGAAACAGCAGGTACTTAAGAAAATCATAGCTGACCAGACACTTAAAATTGGATATAACGATGCAGTAGCTGCAAAAACTCAGGAAACGAAAAAAAAGTATTTCAAAGACATTACAAATCTGTCAGGAATAACATTTGTTCATCACGAAGATAATTACAATGATTATGAATCTGAAGTGATGCTTCCCTACAAGAATTCACAGATGGGCCCTGGTTTAGCTGCAGGGGATGTTAATGGAGACCAGCTTGAAGATTTTTATATCGGTAATGGAAAGGGCTTTCCCGGAGCTATGTATTTGCAAACTGATAAAGGTACTTTCAAGGAAATTCCCGGCCCGTGGATAGGTGATTCAATTTATGAAGATACAGGAGCCCTTCTGTTTGATGCCGACGATGACGGGAGACCGGATCTTTACGTTGTCAGCGGAGGAAATGATCACACGAAGAAAGCAGCTTGTTACCAGGACAGGTTATATTTGAATACGGGCCAAGGATTCATTAAAAGCATCAATATTCTTCCTGCCGGTTTAAACCAAAGCGGCAAATGCGTAAAAGCTGCAGATTTTGATAAAGATGGTGATCTGGATTTGTTTGTCGGAGGACGCATTGTTCCTGGTAATTATCCACTCCCTGCGAACAGTTATTTGCTGAAAAATAATGGAAAGAAAGGTGCTGATCTGAGATTTGAGAATGTAACAAAAGAAACGGCACCGGGACTAATAAATTTGGGACTTGTTACTGATGCTGTCTGGGATGACTTTGACAGCGATGGCGATGTTGACCTTATTGTTGTCGGGGAATGGATGAAAATCCGCTTTTTTGAAAACACATCAACCGGTTTTACCGATGTTACTGATAAGCTTGGATTTGGTGAAACAACCGGCTGGTGGTTCAGTATTAACAGTTGTGATATTGATAAGGATGGTGATATCGATTACCTTGCAGGTAATCTTGGATTAAATTACAGGTACAAAGCCAACGAAAAATCAATATTTGAAATATACTCCAATGATTTTGATTTGAATGGTAAGATTGATATCGTACTTGGTTATAGTGAAAACGGGATAACTTATCCGGTTAACGGTTTTGATGGCACATCGGTGCAGATTCCGGTTATCAGACTAAGGTACAATAGTTACGAAGAATTTGCTAAAGCCACATTGCCGGAGATTTATGGAGAAGACATGTTGAATAGCTCTTTGCATTACAGGGTAAATACATTTGCCCATCAATGGATTGAAAATAAGGGAAAAGGGAAGTTCATAATACATGAACTTCCGACCAGGACACAAATTTCCTCCATCAATGATATGGTTGAGATGAAATATATCGATAATAACTCTGCCATAATAATTGCTGGTAATTTATATGGCACCGAGGTGGAGACACCAAGAAATGATGCAAGTATTGGACTTGTCTTGCAACCAGACCCTAAAGGCGAAATAAAGGTTATTCTTCCTGAAGAAAGCAATCTTTTTGTTAAAGGTGAAGTGAAAGCTATCAGGAAGATTAAACTGGCTTCAGGAAATGATGCACTGTTGTTCGCAATAAATAGTGATTCTCTGAAATTAATTGAATGTTTGTATAAGTAATAAATGGAAATAGAAACTTTAGGAAATGATTGCTCAGAGGTAAAGAAAAGGTCGAAATCGAGGTCGGATTACTGTCATTAGCTCACAACCCGAGCAAAATAGCTGTGAAAAACCAGGCAAATAGTCTTGCTATTAAAAAAACCAACAACTTGGAAAAGCCTAAACCAAAATTTTAAGCAAATCCGATTAAGGTGTAAAAGAAAGAAGCCTTCTCATTATTGATTTGAGACGGCCCCTTTTTTATCGTACACCTGTTTTCATTTCCTTTCTCAATAAAGAACAATCTTATTATAAAATATGGAATTATGCTGAATACTTGTTTCTATGGCTATATAGATGAATGTTTTACGTGTATGCCATAACTTCCAGCGTAAATAATTATTCAATAGTCCTTTGAAATTCCGTTCAAAGAAAAAAAAGTTGTCTAACAATATTCCTGACTGATATTTTAAAACATTTGGCTGATTTATTTAATTAACTATTGATGCTTAATTGTAATTTGATCTGGATATGCTAAAACAAAATTTGTGTAGTTAGTATAATTCTGCATTGGTTAGTTAGTCTTGGGTTAAATGAGAAAGAGGCTGCCATTTAAGGTTGAACAGCCTCTTTTTTCAGTATCTTTGAGTAAGCTATTCCTCCATTAGAAGTTATAAATTTCAGGAATGAGATTTTTCATTATATCATTTATTGTTTCATTATTATCCTTAGTGTCGAATGGAAGATCCTTTTATTTCAGGCATTACAGGAATGACAATGGTTTGTCAAATAATACTGTCATGGCCTGCCTGCAGGATAGGAAAGGTTTTATCTGGTTTGGAACCAAAGAGGGACTAAGCAGGTTTGATGGATTTCAGTTTAAAATATTCCTTCACAACTCATTAGTCCCAAATTGCCTTTCAAACAATTTCATTTTATCTCTATGTGAAGACGGAGATGGCTGGATCTGGATTGGTACCTCAGAAGGAATCTGTTTTTATTTGCCTGATAATGATTACTTTGGAACAATTGAATCTGAAAATTACAAAATTGCTGGAATGGTAATTGATGTTAAGGCAGATAATAAAAATTGTATTTGGATAGCGACATACTCAGGGTTATACAGATATGATAAAAGAAGTAAAGAACTGAATTTCTATTCTTCAGATAAATATTTTGCACCAAGTAATATTTCATTGACCAATGCGGGAGATGTCTGGCTGTCGGCTACTGATGGGAAGATATATAAATATGATGTTCGAACTGACAGTTTTATCGGTTACCAGATTCTTGCCAATAAAGAAATATCTGCTTCTGTTCAGCTTGGAAACATTCTGGATGGTGGCAATTCCGGACTGATAGTTTCGACCAATATTGCAGGCTTAAGGCAATTTGAACCAAATACAGGGAGTGTAATAAAATTGTTCGAAAATGATAGATGGAATAACATCTTTATTCGAACAACATTCCTGAATAGTGACGAGGAAATCTGGATAGCTACAGAAACCGGTATTTATATATATAATCTGAAGACGGGTTATATCACAAATCTACATATGGTTGGTTCGGATCCTTTTTCAATTTCAAACAATGCCGTTCGAACAATTATTAAGGATAAAGAAGGGGGGTTATGGATCGGGACTTTTTATGGAGGAGTCAATTACCTGGCACAGGAAAACAAACCGTTTGAAAAGTTTTACCCGACAGGGTTGCCAGGAGCACTTAACGGTAGGGTCGTAAGAGAGATTCGTGCAGACTCGTACGGAAATATATGGATGGGTACCGAAGATGCCGGTCTAATGAAATTTGATAGTCAGACAGGCCTGTTTTCAAGCTATGCCGATGGATCCACTAAAGTAATTATAGGCAGCAGAAATATTCAGGGGATACTGATTGATGCTGATGACCTCTGGATTGGCACCTACGATGATGGAATATATGTCATGAACATCCCGACACAAAAGTTAAAGAGTCATTTTGAGATGAAGGATAATAGAAGTGGTTTTAAAACAAATTCTTTTGTAACATTCCTTAAAACTACTGATGGAACAATTTATGCGGGAAGTGTTATAGGATTATATCAATTTAACAGGAAGACATCCTCATTCAGATTCCTGGATGATGTGGCAGCAGAAACCTTTATCCATTGTCTATTTGAGGATTCCAAAAAAAATATCTGG
This sequence comes from uncultured Rikenellaceae bacterium, assembly GCA_964500155.1. Lineage (GTDB taxonomy): Bacteria > Bacteroidota > Bacteroidia > Bacteroidales > VadinHA17 > LD21. Next base: position 4,836 of record CAZCQC010000026.1, read on the forward strand.
ATAGGAACTTATGGAAAGGGATTGTATAAATATGACAGATTATCAGGGATATGTAAAAAAATATTGTCTGAAGGAGGAGATTATGATGGTCTGATGTATGAACATATTACATCAATTTTTGAGGATAACAACCATAAGATCTGGTTTACTACTGAAGGTAATGGTTTCAGCTTTATTAACATGGAAACAGATAAAATTACAAGATATATACCCGGCAAAGACATTGATTTTGCCATTTATTGTGCCATGTTCCAGGATGGTAGCGGAAATATTTGGATCACATCAACCAGAGGTCTGTTGCGTCTGGATCCTACTACAGATAAATTTATAACTTATACAAAAGATGATGGCCTTTTGGACAATATGTTCAGTTATAATTCAGCTTATCAGGATAAACATGGGAAAATGTATTTCGGTACAGTCAGCGGACTTATTTCATTCTATCCTTCCGATATAAAAGAAAATACATACAATCCACCCGTCTATTTTACGGGATTCCAGGTTAATGGTAAAGAATATCTTGATAATTCAGCAGGAATTTCCGATTTCAAATCAGTTCTTGTGACAGACCGGATTTCGTTAAAATATAATCAATCTTCTTTTAGTATTGATTTTGTATCTCCGACTTTTTCGAGTCCTAATCTGACGAAGTATAAATATAGAATGGAAGGCTCTGATCCTGATTGGGTTCTGATATCAGGCAACAGGAAGGTTTACTATACCAATCTTTCTTCCGGAAAATACAGGTTCAGGGTTATTTCTTCTGCTGATGGTGATATATGGAGCTCTACTGAAGCCATTTTAGATATTAAAATTTCGCCTCCATTCTGGCTATCATTTTCAGCTTATGCTCTGTACATAATTATTTCAGCATTTGTCGGATACAGAATGATCATCTTTTATTTAAAGAAGAAAACCCTGGAACACCAAAGAAAGATAGATATTCTTGAAGCCAATAAGGAGAAGGAGATACTTAATGCAAAAATTAATTTTTTTACTAATATTACTCATGAGGTTCGTACCCCTCTGACTTTAATCAAGGGGCCTCTGGACAGAATATTAAAGTCAGGGATTGTAAATTCAAAGGATACAGAAGATAACCTTTCTATTATAAGTAGAAATACTAACAGGCTTCTGAACCTTACCAACCAGTTGCTGGATTTCCGTAAAACTGAGAAAGAAATGTATAAGCTCAGTTTTATTAAGACTGATTTATTTGAGCTGGTTAGTTCAACATTCAATTTATTCCTCTCATACAGTGAAGAAAAACGGATATCATTTCAGTTGCATTCGGCAGTAAATCATTATAATCTGGCTGTGGACAGGGAAGCAATAACGAAGATATTAAGTAATCTTATATCAAATGCCCTAAAGTTTGCCGAATCGAAGGTTGACTTATTTTTCGAAACCGGACTAGATCAGGAAAAATTATTAAGGATACGCGTAAATAGCGATGGTAAATTAATACCAAAAGAACTGGGTGAAAAAATCTTCGAGCCATTTTATCAGATCGACTTTGATAAGCCGGGGGAAAAAGGTACCGGACTGGGACTTTCTCTCGCCCGGTCACTCGCCGAGCTTCATAATGGCCGACTTTTTCTTGATGCTAATGCAAAGCAGTTTAATTCATTTGTCCTGGAACTAAACAAGTACCAGGAAGAATCCATTTCAAGAAATTGTTACGAGTCTGATGAATTGAATCTGGTAGAACATAACGAGTTTGAAATTTTCGGCTCTCCTGAAAGCACCTCCCCTAAAATACTTCTTGTAGAGGATGAAGTTGAAATGGGGGAATATATAGCTAAAGAAATATCAGGTGATCATAACGTCATACTTACTCACAAGGGCGACGAAGCATTGAAGGCACTCAAGAAATACAATATTATTCTGATCGTCAGTGATGTTGTTATGCCAGGGATAAATGGATATGAACTTTGCAGGCAGATTAAAACCAACATAGAATCCAGCCATATACCTGTTATACTCCTCACGGCTACCACAAATCTGAATGCAAGGATCGAAGGCCTTGATTCAGGGGCAGATGCTTATATCGAAAAACCATTCACAACAGAACTTTTAATAGCGCAGATTAATAATCTTATTAAAAACAGGAGTCTCGATCGGCAAAAATTTATAAATTCTCCCCTTGCTCATTTCAAATCAGTTGCAATAAATAAAACCGATGAAGAATTTCTCAGAAAACTGAATTCCATTCTGGTGGATAATATTTCTGAGATGGATATAAATGTGGAAAAGATTGCATATTTAATGGGAACCAGCGTTTCAACTCTTTACAGAAAGGTAAAAGCCCTTACAGATCTGAATTCAGTTGAATATATCAGGCTGGTCAAGCTTAAAAAAGCAGCAGAATTATTGTCGGAAGGAAGTTACAGAATAAATGAAATAGCATACATTGTCGGATTCTCATCTCAGTCATATTTCGCAACCAGTTTCCAGAAGCAATTCGGGATTTCTCCATCTCAATTTATCAAAAATCTAAAGTAAGCAAGCTCCTGTTCTTCCAGGAAGACAATTTACCCGTCACCATTCACCAGACTGCATTAACAAAAACCAGGTTCTATTTTCTTTTTCGTTTTTAAATTTTCAGTCACAATTTGCATAAAATTTAAACTATTCTTAAATAATTAATTGTGACTTTTACTTTCATCATAATGTATATCGAATATCGATTCTTTAACTAACTCCAAATGTCATTTCCCATGAAAAAGTTTATAGCCCTCTCTGCTTTATTGATTGTGGTTTTCACGACTTCCAAATCACAAAATGTTGTAAGACATGCTCCGGTAGGTTTTGACTCCATTCGTATAGGAATTGCACATGGTAAAATCGATTCAATCAGTTATCCGTCAAAAATAGTAAGCTCAAATCGCAAGGCCATAATTTATTTGCCCCCGAATTATTCAAAAAGCAGGAAATATCCTGTTTTGTATCTTTTACATGGCATTGGTGGTGATGAAAAGGAATGGCTCAGAGGAGGCCAGCCACAGAATATTCTGGATAATCTTTATGCAGAAAACAAAATTGAACCATTAATTGTAGTAATGCCAAATGGCAGGGCTTTAAAGGACGACCGTGCAACAGGGAATATCATGGCGGCCGATAAGGTTGAGGCGTTTGCAACCTTTGAAAAAGACCTCCTTAACGATCTTATTCCATACATAGAAAAGAAATTCCCGGTAATTAAGGACCGTGAACACCGTGCTATAGCGGGTCTCTCGATGGGTGGAGGTCAATCTTTGAATTTCGGGCTGGGTAACCTCGAAATTTTTGCATGGATAGGGGGATTCTCTTCAGCACCAAATACGAAACCGCCTGAACAGCTTTTGCCTGACCCTGAAAAAGCCAGAGAAATGCTGAAATTACTCTGGATCTCATGTGGAGATAATGACGGTCTGATTTCATTCAGCCAGAGGACCCATAATTATTTGAATGCAAATAATGTCCCGCATATCTATTATATCGAACCGGGAGTGCACGACTTTAAAGTATGGAAGAATTCTCTATACATGTTTTCACAGCTCATTTTTAAACCTGTGGATGTATCAAAATTTAACAAATACAGTGTCGTTGGTATTCCGGCTTCAACAAATATGAGAGGAGTAAAATATCCGCAGATATTACCTGATGGCTGCGCTATTTTCCGTGTAAAAGCACCTGACGCACAAAAGGTTCAGCTCGATCTGGTAAAGAAATATGACATGGTAAGAAACAATGAAGGAATATGGGAGGTGATGACAGATTCGTTAACTGAAGGATTTCATTATTATTCCATCGTGATTGATGGTTTAGCTGTTGCCGATCCGGCAAGTGAAACATTTTATGGAATGGGGCGGATGGCAAGTGGCATTGAGGTTCCGTTCAAAGGTGATGCCTATTATGCAATAAAGGATGTTCCTCACGGGGAAATTTGTATAAAATATTATTATTCAACTGTTTTCAATGTATGGCGTCGATTTTATATCTATAAACCAGCCGGTTACGATGTTAATATAAGTGAAAAATACCCTGTATTGTATATTCTGCATGGTGGAGGAGAAGATGAAAGAGGATGGGCAACACAGGGTAAAACAGATTTGATTCTTGATAATCTCATAGCGGCAAATAAAGCAAAACCAATGCTTATTGTAATGCCGGATGGAAATGTAAATTCACAGGGTTTTGGTGAAAACACACTTAGAATGTTTGAAAGGGAATTGAAACTTTGTATCATTCCCTTTGTCGAAAAAAATTACCGTGCAGAATCCAGTTCCTGGAGTCGGGCACTTGCAGGCTTATCAATGGGAGGCATTCAGACTCTTTATGCGGGAATTAATAACACCGAGTTATTCTCATATCTGGGAGTATTCAGTTCAGGCTGGATACTGCCCCTGCAGAGCGATCTTGCCGATAAACAGTATGACTATTTGAAAAAAAATCTTGATAAAATCAATAACAACCTGAAACTCCTCTGGATAGGAATTGGAGGCAAAGAAGATATAGCATATAATAACTGTCAGACAATGATTTCCAGGTTCAATGACATGAACCTGAAATATACTTATAACGATTATCCAGGTGGCCATGCATGGCCGGTGTGGAGGAACAACCTTTATACCTTTGCCCAGCTATTGTTTAAATAGAAAAGAAATATGACGATATTAGATATATGAATGCTTTATAAATTATTACAATGAATACCTTGAAAAATTTATTTTATTCCCTGATTTTATCCTGTTTGGTGTCGGGGAATCTTCTGTCACAGGAACACGCTGTGATTAAAATTGATTTTGACCGTAAAATAAGTCCAATTGACTCGAATATTTATGGTGCTTTTGTAGAGCCTATACGAACAGTTGTATATGGCACTATTTATGATCCTGCCTCTGCATTTTCTGATGAGAACGGATTCAGAAAAGATTTCATCCGGCTTATCAGGGAACTGAAAATTCCTGTACTCAGATGGCCCGGAGGAAATTATGTATCGGGCTATAACTGGGAGGATGGGATTGGACCAAAAGCACAACGTCCGGTAAGATTGGACCTTGCCTGGAATCAGATTGAAAAGAACCAGATGGGAACCGATGAATATGTAAAACTCAGCAAACTTATCGGTGCTGAAAATTTTATTTGTATAAACGGAGGAACGGGCACTCTTGACCAGGCCAGGAATTGGGTGGAATATTGTAACTACGGAAGCGGCACATACTATTCGGACCTCAGGAGGAAGTATGGTAATGAAAAGCCTTATAACATTAAGTACTGGGCACTTGGGAATGAGATTGACGGACCATGGCAGCTTGGTCAGAAAAATGCGGAAGACTATTGCAAGTTTGCTTTGGAGGCAGCCAAAATGATACAACTGATGGACAAGAATATTAAATTTATTGCTTCAGGTGCTTCAAATTATACTGCGGATAATGGCTGGATCGACTGGAATGATTATGTATTGCAACATATGGCCGGGAAGATCGATTACCTTTCTGTGCATAGATATGCTACTGAAGTGTTA
>CAZCQC010000027.1:0-8007 GCA_964500155.1 uncultured Rikenellaceae bacterium
CAATTGGATATGGTTCTGAAACATGAGAACCATAATAAAAATACCTCCTGTAACCAGGGGAATAAGAAAGTTTATAAGCAGCCTTCTTGAAACAGGAGACCAGAATTTTTTTCCATCCTTCTTCGTCTTTTTTATCGAAAAATAGAGAGAGAACAGCACAGAAAGCACCAGCACCAAAGCCGCATCAACTATAAGTCGCCATCTGAGAGAAAAAGTCTCTTCTGCAGGCAAGCTTCTGAAATATTCATCGTAGTGAATACTTCCATTGTCCAGAATAAAAAAATATGCAAAAAGTGCCCCGGCTATTGCCGTCACCCCTGCAAATACTCCTGAAAGGCCGCTGAGGGAAAGAAACCTGGAGGATTCTTCCATAATTTTCCTGATAGCCTTTAAATCCTCGACTGAATTTGTATCACTTTTCATTTAAAAAAGTACTTTGAATTACAAAGTAAAACATAAATTTCAACCGATCCAAATTTCTTGAATATTATTTTTACTGTCTATTCCTTTCAGTCAAGTACAAAATAATAAGACAATCGGTAATCATAAATTAATCAAGTGTCATATAAGTATATTTATTACCTCCTTCCCTCCCGATAGCTCCTCTTTATACACATCTTAAAAACCGTGGAGCGGTTCTAACAAGGAAGCCACTTTTGTGGCAACATGTGAATAACCTCCGATTTCACCGGAGGTTATTCATATTCAGTCATTTTAATGACTGCTCTGTCAGGCCACTGTCAGGGTTTTGGATCTGAGTTAACTTCCGTTCCCTCATAGTAAAGGGGCGGTGTAGAAATAGGGAAGCCCTATCCAATAACCTGGTATAGAGGCAAGGGCTCCCCTGTAGGCTGGCCCTGTCGCTATCCCTTCCTGCGGGATTAAATCTTCATCAGAACATAATCTCTTAATATTTAACAATGAAACAAATTATTAAATATGATAGCTACCTGTTTAAAGGTGTAAGCAGTATTATTTTTATTAAATACCCTTTGAGTCCGATCAAAAATATGAGATTACCTTCCGCGAGCTCGGTTCTTCTTTGCTCAGAAAGATAAAAGTTCAGGGAGGCAGCCAATAAGAAGGAGAGCATTCTAAGATAACCTGAGGGATAAGAATTACTCTTCTTCCGGAGCATCCTGATGAGCATTCAGGTGCGTATCAATCTCCAGGATAACATCATCAATATCAACGTTTTCCTGAGCTTCATCATTCGATACACCCTCATCGTTTTCAGGATCTTCTTTAGGGGCCAGATCCTGTTTCTGCCTAAAGCGCCGTTTCAAGACAATGCGGATTTCAAGTTAACACACTTATCCATGCCGGCAACATCAATGCCTTCATTCTCAACAAACTCACTTAAAGGTTCTTCATGATCTAAACCAATATTTTGCCTGAACACAAGATCAATGGCATCAAATAAATCCTGCTCCCGGATTCCACCAGGATTCTCATCAGGATGATCAGCGTCTCGGCGGATAGCAAGTGTAGTCGCCTTATCGACTATCCCGGCAATCAAAGCACCATTGACAATATGCCTGAGCAGAAAATGTTTCGGAGTTTTAGGATCCTTACGATCAAAAACTGCATAGTACTTGTACTCATCAGAGAACAACTGTTTCGCAGCTGCATCAGCAGCCTTTTCCTTCTTCAGGTCATCTGTAAGCGGAACTCCTTTCAGATGAATATTGAAAATTTCGCCGGCACTCTCTAACGTGGGTCTGGAAACATATACTTTAACATCAACTCTTCCATCACGAACGACCGCCGGATCAAGAATATCTGCCCTGTTAGTTGCCAGTAAAACCAGGGCACTTGATTCCTCCATACCTCCCATCTCCGACAGAAATGTCGGCACTGTAGTACTCTCAATATCAGAACTGATGCCAGAGCCTCGTTTCCGAAGCAACGCTTCTGCCTCATCGATGAAAATTATTGCAGGAAAACCATACTTCTTCCTGTGTGTTTTAGCTCTGGAGAACAAACTTCTGATTGCCTCTTCTGATTTACCAAGCCACATTTCCAAAAGTTCCGGACCCTTTACATAGATGAATCCTGACTGCATAGCCTCCCTGGCATCTATCCCGTACATCTTTGCCAGGGCTGTAACGATTGCCATAGCAAGTAGTGTCTTACCGCATCCTGGCGGGCCGAAAAGCAATGCACCTTTCACAGGCTTTTTGTGATAGAACTCATAGTATTTCCTGAACTTGTGAGGCCCTTCGATTATTTCCCGCATTGTCCGCTTTGCCTCTGACAAACCGCCAACATCGTCCCAGGATACCTCTTTCCAGTCATTCAGAGTGTAAGTCGTTTCAATATTCCCAAGATTCCTGATGATAATTGTATTAAAGAGATCAAGTACGACACGGTCACCCTTCTTCACATCGGCAAAACGACCCTTGTAAGCGACCGATTTCCCACTTCCGATCGCTACTTCACAGCTTTCATCATCGACGATTTCAGTTATTATGCCAATGTTCCCGGCTATAATTCCATCAGTCTTATCTACAATCTGCTTAGTAGACGGTGAGAGCCTTACCATATCCCCTGGTAATAATTTCCCGTGAAGGTGTTTTGGGAAAATGACTTCCACGAGTCGTCCTTCAAAGTGCAGGACTGCTGTACCGTAACGGTCGCGGTCCATCGCATCACGATCTTTAAGGAGCAGCTCATCCGTGGAGAAATCTCCTTTCCTGCCATCCTCAAACTCAACAGTCACCAATCCACGTTTTGGTCTGGCTTTGATCTCACCTTCGGCAATAGATTCATGTGCCCGTTTGCTTTCAGGCCTTATGCGGACTTTAAGGCCTGTTTTATATTCATTATGACTTGCATTGTCCCTGAAATAATTGCCATGATCAGCCCAAACACCAGGGTCGTTCATATATGTCTTAATAACTGAGGCCAGAGGGAGCGGTTCCCTGGTTAGGGCTTCGAGCATGTCGCGTTGTTCAAACAGTTTCTCTTTGGCTTTTTCAAGAGTGACAGTCATCTCATCGACCTTCGAACGAAGATGAATGATTTGTTGTTCAAGCTCAACAGACTTAGTCTGTAGCTTATTAGCAGCAGTATTTTTTTGTTGAAGAAGCTTTTTAGTGTTCTCAAGCTCCCGTGTTAATTTATTTACTGTTTCCTGCTGTTGCAGGTTATTATTTTCTTCCATAAACATAACGACCTTATAGACGAATTGCTATTCTCCGAATTTTCTCACAGAGTACAAAGCATCCTCATGCAGGATATTAAACTCGTTAATCTCCTGTAAGTTAGTAGGGTCAAGTCCTGAATGACGGATACCCTCCATGATATCATTGAATTGCTTTGTATGCTTGATAGTAGTAGGTCTTGGTTGTGGCCAGGGAATCTTGATATCCTCGACAATTTTCGACCCGTTATTTCCACCATCCTTATAATACTGAGATAACACAATGAGCCTTGTTCCCATAAAGATAGCCTCTTCGAGGTCGTGTGTAATGAAAAGGATTGTCTGCTCTGTCTGACCCCATAGTTCCTGTATGAAAATCTGCATAGCCTCACGGGTTCCCACATCCAGCGCACCAAGCGGCTCATCCATAAGCAATATTTGGGGCTTCATAATCATCGCCTGTGCTATAGCCACGCGTTGTCTTTGTCCTCCTGATAACTGGTGAGGATACTTGTCTGCGTGGTCCAATAAGCCAACCTTCTCCAGAAAATGATCTGCTTCTTCCCTGAACTTTTTTACTTTCTTTCTATAAAGGAAAGGAAAAATTTTCCTGAGGGAGTGATCCGCCAGGTTGAATTGTTCCAGTTCCAGGCCAAACATTACATTATCCCGAACATTCATGAAATCGAACAATGAGTATTTCTGGAAGACAATACCACGACGGCGGTCAGGACGCTTAATAAGAATCTCTTCCATTGAGGCAATGCCCTTACTTGGCATTTCAGAACCAAGGACCATTCTTAGCATTGTAGATTTACCGCAACCGGTAGGACCGACTATGGTAACAAACTCTCCTTTGCGAATACGCAGGCTGATATCATTCAGGATGATCCGACCACCATATTCCTGGTACGTGTTGAACAGCTCTATAACGTATTTCCTGTCAATAATTTTTTCCATTAAATACATTTATTTACTTATTCAACCACTGGTATTGTCTGCTAATCCAGGTGCGAAATCCCATGTCGACCATGAAAGCCAACAGACTGATCCAGACAACATATGGAAAGATAGTCGCCATATCCATGTACCGACGGACGAGGAAGATACGATAACCAATACCTGCTTCCGCTGCCAACGCTTCACCGGCAATAAGAAACAGGATAACTGCCTTGAAGTTCAGCCGAACGGTATCCAGCACTTTAGGGATGATTTGCGGATAAATGATCCTGAAAACAATCTCCGACTGGCTTGCACCCAGTGTCATCCCTTTGACAAGCTGCTCATCATGCACCTCTTTTACTTTGAGATAGGTATCAAGAATGATTGTAGGAGCAACTCCGATAACGATTAACGCAATCTTTGAAGTCTCTCCAAGACCGAAGACAATAAATAGTATCGGCAATACCGCCAATGCAGGTATTTTGTCAAAGAACAAAACGAACCTGTACAACACCTTCTCCACATACGGGAATGCACCCATAAATAATCCGGCATATATGCCTGCGAAGATGAATACCATCGCTATGATAATACGTTTGCCGCTTGCCAGGGTATCTTGCCAGAGAAGCGATTCCCCATTCTTCAGATACTCACGGGCAGATCCTTTCTTCCAGGCTTCCCGCCTGTTTACGAATTTCCCTTCTGCAACAGCCTGTTTGTCAAGATTTCGTGCTTCCCGGAGTGTTTTGGGCAAGTTATTTTCTATAGCTTCACCATTTACGTCGTACTCCTCTTTTATATTCACCTCAAAAATGGTTCGCTTAAAGCCGTTCCACAACTGTTCGCCCGTTGGAACAAGCTTATCCTGCGAGTTCTCCCCGTGTCTTTCCACGGCAGTGTTATAATAAAGCTTAATGCAGACCAGGAACAGAATTAATGAGAGCAATAGTGAGATGCGCTTACCAGGTGTGGTTCTGAGCCTGTAGAAATTTCTGATCATCTCCCGGAACTCTTTGCCGATACCGAAAAGTTCTTCGATAAATAATCGGGGTAATCGTCTGAGGGTTTCCAATGTTTTTCGTGGTAACCTCTTCAACCACACCACTAAGTCCATTCGCTTATTTCTGGAATCCATCGAAGACATATTTCTTTTATGTTTAAAAAATATAAATCGGGCTTTTCGGGTTTAAAGTTGAATTTGTTACTTAGATGCTCCCTGCATGTAACCGGCATCATAAATGAACAAGATTTTATTCTGGTTTCCTATGACTGTACCATCAGAGAATTTTATCCCAAGATCATCAGCCTTTACGCCTGCTCCGAGCAGTTCATACTTTGAGCAAAAGTTACGTACCCTGCGCATGTTCGTCTTTATTTCCTCGCTATTTGTATAAGTTACAGCATCGGATGCCTTATAAAACATGGCAGTGGTCTTCAGCTGGTTCTGATACTCTATCAGGCTCGAACCACCAGCCTTAGCCATTTCTTCGAGAGCGCCTTTCCCTTTATCAGTTCTTGATGACATGATATCCATCACTTCAAACCAGGCACCGGCAAGGGCTTTACCCAGTTCAGGGTTTGCTTGCAGTACTTTGGTCTTTACAACCATCAGGTCGAGTATTTCACCGGGAATCTGAGAGGAATCAAAAATTTTCTTGACGCCGGGGTTCTTCATGATTTCCATCACCAGCGGATTCCATGTTACGACCGCTTCCTGATCTTTATTAGCGATAAAAGCAGGGCCGATGTCGCTGTCGCTAACGTTGATAATCTTTACGTCGTCATCAGTCATGCCATTCATATCCAATGCGCGGGACAACATATAATGAGAAACGGAGAACTGGACAAGGTTCACTTTTTTGCCTTTGAGTTGTGGGATGGTAAGGTTGTTCCTCACAATCAGGGCATCGTTACCATTGGAATAGTCACCGACAATGATTGCAGAACATGAGATTCCGCCGGCAACCGGGATAGTTAAGCAGTCCATATTTGTCATTACGCAAGCATCAACCGAGGGCGTGGTGAAAGCTTCGATGGAAGGCATATAGTCCATCCGGACCAGCTTTATCTTAATGTTGTACTTTGCAGCCCATTTGTCCATGATGCCGGAAGTTTTAGCATACGACCAGGGATTCCAGCCGGCATAGATTGACCATACCACTGTAAACTCCTTTGGTGCGGGAACGGGTACTTCCTTTTCAGGAACAAGCCGGGTAAAAGAACTTATGGCCAACCCGATAATAATCAGTGATATTCCCATTAATAGTACGAGTTTATTTTTCTTCATGTTATTGTTGAATTTAATGATAGTTTGAATATTCAGTTTTTATGTACTTTCAGATCTCATCATCTGCTGAGATGTCTACAAATGCTTTCTTCCTTACAGCCTCACCTTTCTCCATTCTTTCGATGGTATCACGTCCTTTCTTCGTCAGATCTTCCAGTTTGCCAATAGATTCCTTCATGCCAGCCAAGGCATTGATTCTGAAGTTAGAAAGGTCATCAACAGCTTCATTCAGTTTTGTGAACGCGCTTGCCAGGACCTCCACGGCAATGGTGGGTTCAGTGGCACCTTTCTGGATCTCAACGCCTTGTGTTTTCAAGGTCTCCGCATTACCTACCAGTATCTTCTCAGTGATTTCCTTAGTTCCTTTGACCGCCTCGAGTACAATGCGCTGCTTGTTGAGAGCGAACTGTGCTGTCACTCCGACACTTAAAGCAACGGTGGTAATAGTCACGCTGCGTTCAACACCTTTTATGAGTTCCTCATTGTTTCTCATTAGTAAGTCGTATGTAATGACTCCCTGCTGGTTCACATTCAGTGCGGTCTGCAGATCGATGATACGCTGTCGCAACGGGAACAGGACTTCCTCCTGGAGGAAACGGTACTCCTCGGGCTGTTCCTGTTGGTTCATCTCACGGAGTTTCGCTTCGAACTTCTGATCAAGGACCTGACCTACTTTAATTGCATGAGACAGACCCTCGAGAGTTTCGCGTAAAGACTTCTTGTCCATCCCGAGAATATTATTATCATCCTTCAGCCCTTCCTTACCTGCAAGCAAACTCTTAGTAATATCTTTCAAAACGACACTTCCTTTTTCATACCTTTCGAGGTACCTGCTAATGGGGTTCTTCTTTCCTATGATTGTTCTGAAGAACTTTGCGGTGGCGCTCGTAGGAGATGTTAGGTTGTACTGGTGCGGGTTTAGTGCCTCAACCTCATTCCTCAGTAATAACAGATCTTTTGCGACTGAACCTCCGTCCTGGGTCTTGGCCAGCATCTGCATTGACTGGTCAAGGATGGCGTTGTGACCGCTCAACCTTGCCTGATGCTTCATGCCCAGATCGTTGATGCACCTTTTCTTCTGCTCCTCGTTATATGTGCCATTGAAGAAGTTATCAATGATAGTGTCGGTCAGCTTATCAATTTTTGGATCGATGATTTCCTTTTTATCCTTGGCCAGACCGAGCTGTTCTTCAAGATCATCCTTGAGTTCGGCCTCAGTAGGGACATTATACTCAGTTTTCTCAATTTTTTTTATATCCCGGGCATGTTCCTGCAACTTTTGATTGAGTTGCGGGTCTACTGTTTGTTGTTGCTGTTTACTCATTTTACCTATGGATTTTTTTTGTTAATGTGAAAATTTGTATGATTGCTGTGCCATCCTATGCAGTTGTTCTATTGATGCTTCCATGTCGAGCTGGCTTTTATTGTTTACTGACCGTTTGATATCCTGAACCTGTACAATAGCTTCGTCCAGCTTGCTCAGGGCTTCTTCGTTCTGAGCCATAAGATCTTTAATATCCTGCTGCTGGTCGAGGTATTGTTGCCTGCTTTGCAGCAATGAGTTCTGTTCTCTTTTCATTGCAGCATCCTGCTCTCGTTTCTCCAGTCTTTGCAGACTCCGCTCAATATAATC
>CAZCQC010000028.1:0-6770 GCA_964500155.1 uncultured Rikenellaceae bacterium
CTGAACTCTGATAGCCCATGGCTTAAGCGAATAAACTACTTCGGCAAATCATTCGCTCTTGTCAATGCCCTGATCATCACCATATTTATATCAATTGCGACAATGTTTATCCTGCTTGTGGTAATTCTCCTGAACAGGACAAGGATGGAAAAGGAAGAGGACCTTAAGCAGTACCTTGCAGAAACCTACCAGGGTATGATCATTGATTACCTTTTTACGGGAAGCAGTCCGGACAGGTTCCGAAGTATTGCTTCGGATACTTACAGGAGGCAGGCTCTTATTGATCAGATGATAGATGTGAGCGTTAACCTGAAGGGAGATGCTGAAGAAAAGCTTTGCGGCCTATACCTCTACCTTGGCCTCGACAGAGATTCAATAAATCGCGCAAATGACTATCGGTGGCATAAGAAAATAAAGGGATTCCGCGAACTGGCCTTTATGAATATTAAAGATGCAAATAATTCTATTTATAAGGCTCTAAACTCAAAGAATGATATTTTGAGAATGGAAGCCCAGATTGCACTTGTAAGGCTGTCTGATGAAGATCCGTTAAGTTTTCTGTTTCAGCTTAACCGGCCTTTTTCACTCTGGGAACAGATAACCCTTCATGAGCTAATAATCCAGCATGATCTGCCTGTTCCTGAATTCAAAAAATTCCTGAAGGCTTCCAATCCCACTGTTGTAATGTTCGCTCTCAGAATGATAAGGGAGTTTAAGCAGAAAGACTCCGAAGACGATGTGAGAGATACTCTCGAACACTCCTCTCCTGAGGTCAGGCGGCTTGCTGTTCAGATTGCGGGTGATCTGGAAATGCGCTCATCTCTCGAGGTAATGAAAAGAATGTACAAGAGCCAGGATTATAATACCTGCCTTGAGATCATAAGAGCAATGGCCAGGATGCCTGATCCGTCACTTATGGGATTCCTGAAGCTTGTTCTCGATAAAGAAGATGATGTTCAGCTCCAGATCGAAGCTACAAAAGCCATCGAAAACAATGGTGAAGAAGGTGTAAAAACGTTGGTGAAACTTATGAAATCGGAATACAAGAACTACAATATTATTGTCAGGCACGTACTTGACCGCAGAATACTCTAACGACTATGGGATTTATTTTCGGAAATATTATTTTCTATCTGACCCTGTTTCTCTTCGCATCATACCTCATGCTTGGAATCTTCTCAGCGATCGCTTTGAGAAAATATCTCCGAAAGAACAGTTATATTAATTACAATTCACTGGTTCTTTCGCCACTTAGCCCGAAGATATCTATAATTGCCCCCGCATTTAATGAAAGCAAGACCATTATCGACAATATCAGGACCCTCCTGTCGCTTTACTATAATAACTTTGAGGTGATAATAGTGAATGACGGCTCAACTGACGATACTTTTGAGCTTATAAAGGATGCATATGATCTGACAAGGGTCAATTATTATTTCGATTACCGGATACCCTGTGAAAGGATCCGAGGCGTCTACAGGTCCAAGAATCCTTCATATAACCGGCTGACCATCATTGACAAGAACAACGGAGGGAAGGCTGATTCACTAAATGCAGGAATAAATATCTGTCACAGCGACCTTTTTGTATCGATCGATGCTGATTCAATAATTGAAGCTGACTCGATACTTAAGCTTGTGAAGCCATTTCTCGAAGAGAAGGAGAAGAAAGTTATCGGTACAGGAGGTGTTATAAGGATAGTAAACTCGTGTGATGTAGAGCGCGGCCATATCAGGGAAATAAAAATACCATCCCAGTTATTACCACGTCTCCAGGTACTTGAATACACGCGTGCATTCCTGTTGGGTCGCATGGCATGGAGTCACCTCGACGGATTGATGCTTATTTCAGGTGCCATGGGTATTTTCGATCGCGAGACGGTAATAAATGCTGGCGGGTACAGCATCAAGACTGTTGGCGAAGATATGGAACTGGTATTGAGAATGCGGCGGTATATGGCTGAAAATGATCAGAAATATGAGATCACATATATCCCTGATCCATTATGCTGGACTGAGGTGCCTTCTGACCTCAAGTCGATGAGAAAACAAAGGACTCGCTGGACCCGGGGACTCATTGAATCGCTGCGCACCCACCGCAAGATGTTCTTTAACAGCAACTACGGGACACTGGGAATTCTGGGATATCCCTACTGGTTCTTCTTTGAATGGATGGCACCTCTTGTTGCTTTTGCCGGGTTCATTTATACTATATACCTCATAATAAGAGACTCCCTTAACTGGCCGTTCTATCTTCTTCTTTTCGTTTTTGTTTATTCCTTCGCGGTTTGTCTTTCAACATGGGCCATCCTTTTTGAAGAAATTACTTTCCACAAGTACAAAAAGAAAAGAGATGTTCTGAAACTCATAGGGATTGCAATGTTCGAACCATTCTTCTATCCCGTTCACACATATTTTGCCGTAAGGGGGAATCTTGAAGCCCTTCGTGGGAAGAAAGGATGGGGTACTGCAGAACGATCGGGCTTCAGTAAGAAGAAGAAACCCCGGAAAAAAATTGTTGAGGAGGAAAAGGATATCAGTTTATAAAACCCGGGATAGAAGATAATCCTGCTCTTACCACATCAAGTGATTTTTTCTCCCTTTCTTTAGTAGCGGGAACTGTCATCCACAGCGGCCAGTTATACCTGCTTAAAGATGATGTCACTTTCTGATCGAAATAAACCGATACTGCTATGCCATCGGATGGTGCAGATGCAATTATGTAATTATATCCACCATCGTACGATACTGCGCCGTCGATAACCTTCATCTGGGTCGGATCGCGGAAATACAATAATGTCCAAGGCACTCGTATCTTTATTTTACTTCCGCTCCACGCTGCCGCCGTGCTCTGACCATAAGTGAAATCAGATGCATTTTCAATAGGGAATTTGCCGATATCCTGTCCTTTCCGGGTATGACCATCATTGATCCAGTGCATAAGTTTCCAGGGAGCTCCGTCGGTAACAGTACTGTAAAACTTCTGAGTGGTATGATCTGCAAGGTCAAACCTGGGAGTCAGTCCATTCATATCATAAGCTTCCGTCACACTATATAAGGCGGTATCATTCGATAAAACCATTGTGAGAAGAAACTCCGACCTGTTCTCAAGGTTCTTCCCGTTTGGAAGCTTTGATTCCCCGAAACTTGCCAGATAAGTGTCGAATGCAATCATCACAGTATCTCCGTTAGCAAGTGCCCTGCCAGATTCTATTTCAAGGTAAAAAAAGCTGTTATCATTGGTGGCGCTTATCTTTTTCAGCGGTCCCGAAGGTTTGTCTGTCTGATATGAGGTAAAGGGGAGTATTCCTGACTGGTCGAATGAGATAAGACCAAAATTCTGTTCAGGCGATGCAAGATTGTGCCATAATTGCCTTGTTGGGATTGTTATGCCACCCGATACCATTCCATATGCTTCAAGATAGCTGACAATCCAGGTAGGTTTAAACCATTCATCCATCCAGGCAAACATGAAACCACCTGCACATCCTGCATCAATTATGTTATGCATCAGCCTCATGTTTTTCTCCCCCTGCTGCTGCTCAGAATACCCGCCATGATGCATATTACTATAGGATTGATGGGCGCTTCCCCAGCTCGACGGAACTCCAAATTCGGCAATCACAAGGGGCATTGACGAATAGTGAGCTTTCAGATCATTGAGATAGCCAAGGTAGCTGTTAGGCCCGTAAAGATCATTGTAGGTCCTGTATGAAGGCTGCTCACTAATAAAGTTTGGATAATAGGGATAAGCATGGTATGAGGCAAATATACCCGGTTCCGGATTTTTCAATGTTATTTTTGCAAGATCATAAGCGGCTTTATCTTCGTCAGTATAAGTTTCTGTGGGATGATTCAGAGGATCAAGTGTCGGCCAGCTGGAGATGCTTACCGGACGCCTTACTGAATAGTTTGAGGCTTCGTATTTTATGGTCTGTTCGAGCATCTGGGTGCAAAACACCTCAGTAGCTTTTGCTCCTGTTATGCTCAGATAGGTTCCTGTATATGAGTTTAATGATGGGTGGCGGTTATCGGTGGTATCAACCTCCTGTGGACTTATCTCTCTTCCTATTATATAACCGGCAGTCCATCGTGATACATCGGTAATATATCTGCCATAGGATTTTCCGTACCTGTATGCAATATCCCCGTTTCCGTTGATACAATTGATCACCTCTTTTATTTCTCTGGTAAAGGATGATATCTGGTTCAATAAGTCATAAGAACCCGGATCAGAATAATCTTCCATCTCTTCAAGCCAGATCCCCTGGAAGAGAAGAAGCGGATTGTCAGGGTGTCGCTGGTTATAATTAGCCAGTTTTTCATAAAATACGGGGGGATGAAGAGTATATATCCTTAAACTATTGAATCCGGCAGCTGCCATGGCCTCAATCCAGCTTTCGTATTCAGAAGGAGAAATGGCATAAGCGATCTCACCTGGAAAATAACCCGGAGGTGAAGATCCAAGGTTGATCCCTTTGAGCATAAGTGACCGGTACTCTGAACCTGTATACGCTGCAATATTATTTCCCAGGGTCTTGAATGGTACTTCCTGCTTCATTGTCAGCTCAAAATCGATAATCGTATCCACGGCAATTGAAATATCAGTCAGTCTTACAGGATAATAATTATCGCAAGTCACAGCTGTAATTACATGAAACCTTATTTGTCCGGAAAATGGGACTACTACAGGAGGCATCATATCAGGTTCAATAGCGGTTCCGGCCGAATAGGAGGAAAATCCTGAGGCTTTTATAAGTTTCCCTGATACAGTTTTCCCTTTGAACGTGACAGCATAAAAGTAGAATCCGTTTCTCTGGGGCGCTCCGTTCTGGTTACAGCCGTCCCAGACAATATGGTAACTGCCTGCATCAATGGAATCAAAAAAAGCATCCATGATTTTCTTGCCGGAGAAATTATAGATTGACAGGCGCACATCCCCCTGGCTGTTAATAATAAATGGGATATTTACAGAATAAGTGAACGGATTGGGATATGGAATTCCAACCTCGATGAGATCTGAAATGTTGTCATAAATATTTGATATCCTGAGCGAATAGGTACCGTCTGTTTTGGATTTGGCTGAATATTCAGTCGTTCCTGCCACCATCGAGATCCTGGCATCAGTAACAATGGTCCCATTGGCATCAGTGACCTTCCCTGTGACGTAATAATCACGGGCAGCCAATTCATAACCTGACCAGAATACAAAGATGAGGGTTATAACAATGAATCTCATATAAGACTGGAAGGATGAAAACATAATCTTGAATATAGAGATCTGTATTTTAAACCTTCTAAAAGTACTAAAAAGGAGCATTTATTTGTAATTTTAAAAATTTCAAATCAGGAACAACCTGTATGGATATTAACGCAGTTACATACCGGAATATTGAATTGAATGATAATAAAGAACTGGCGGACCTTATCAGGACAGTCTTCAGGGAATTCAGGATTGACAGGCCCGGAACAGTATATTTTGACCCAACGACTGACAACCTGTATGAATTATTCAGGGCCCAGGGATCGGTTTACTGGATTGCTGAAGAAAATGGTGTGATGGCAGGAGGATGCGGAATTTTCCCCACACCCGGCCTGCCGGACGGATGTGCCGAGCTTGTAAAATTCTATTTGCTTCCGCAATGGCGCGGTAAGGGTGTCGGAAGGGCGCTTATGGAGAAATGCTTTGAATCATCAAAGCAGCTTGGCTATAGCAAACTTTACCTCGAATCGCTTCCCGAACTCTCCAGGGCAGTCTCCATGTATATAAAATCAGGATTCAGACATATACCCCATGCCCTGGGCAATTCAGGCCACTTCGGCTGCAATATATGGATGGTAAAGGAATTATAATACGTAATTACATTGTAATTACATACTCATGAAAAATGAAAGTAACTCTTTACGGGCTGTTTTGTTTGCCCTGGGAGCAAATTTGGCAATCGCAGTCATAAAGTATGTAGTTTCGGTTATCTCAGGAAGCTCGGCGATGCTTGCAGAGGCAATACATTCCCTGGCTGATACCACCAATCAGGTTTTCCTTCTTATTGGAAGAAAGCGGTCGGGAAAGGTTGCCGATGAGGTTCATTCTCTGGGATACGGCAAGGAGGAATATTTCTGGGGATTCCTTGTTGCCGTTCTGTTGTTTTTCCTCGGCGGCTGTTTTTCAATTTATGAAGGAATACACAAATCCATACATCCGGAACCAATTGAGAATTACCTTTATATTTTTATTGTACTGGGGGTAGCCATATTGCTTGAATATAAATCGTTTTCGGTGGCTTTTAAGGAATTCAGGAAGGCATCTCCCACAGGATTTATCAAGCCGTTGAAAGACTCAACCGATACAAACCTGTTTGTCATACTTGTCGAGGATTTTTCAGCGCTGACCGGACTGACGATCGTTCTGATCACTACTCTTCTTTCATTGATAAATCCGTTTTTTGACATAGTCGGGACATTTCTTGTAGGGATCCTTTTGATAACTATGTCCTACCTGCTTGCCAACGAGTTACGGAAGCTGATGGTAGGGGAGAGCATTCCACGGGAGGCAAGGAATGAGATCAGGGCGATAGTCAGGAAATATTCTGTCATAAAGCATATAAACAATATTCGCTCCATGTACATAGGGAATAATAATTTTATGCTTCTGATTTCTGTTGATGTTGAGGATTTTTCACGTGGGCACACTATCGAAACCACAACCGAGCAGATCAGGGCAGATATCTCCGGCAGATACCCGCATGCAAAATATATTTACATTGATGTGAG
>CAZCQC010000029.1:0-5740 GCA_964500155.1 uncultured Rikenellaceae bacterium
CACGAAAAGAACAATATCATAACAAGTGTAAAACCCGATTCTGCAGGAAGATTCACTCGTGCTCTGGATAATCTTACCGGTACGGCAAAGGTTGTTGTAAACGCAATGGATAACAGAGGAAATTTCCAGGGCAGGTTATTAATGGATTCTGTGAATTATTCGCCCCCGGAAGTAAAAAAGGGTAAATCCCTGACATACTTTTTGGCCCGGGAGGACCAGATTGATAATGACAATTTCAAATCATTGCAGGAGGCTTATGAGATTAAAAGATCAATAAGAAAGAAATATACACTCTCTGATACAATTCTGATAGATGAAGTCATGATTCTTGCAAAGAGAAAGGAAACACCCAGGGAATTCCAGGTAAACCAGATCCGGTTGGTTTATGGACAACCTGACAAAGAAATAATTATGACCCCTCAGTTGGAAAGTTCAAGAAGCATCAGTGACATCCTTATTGGCAGAGTATCCGGTTTGACTTTATCCAAACCCTCCCGTACTTCTTCCGGAATCAGAATTCACGGAATGACATCATTTTCAGAATCGCAGGAACCACTTTTCCTTCTTGATGGTATGGAATCATCATACGAAGAGGTAAATTCCATCCCAAAGAACTGGATTGACAGAATAGATGTTATAAAATCAGTAAAAGCAGCAGCCTTTGGAATAAGGGGAGCATTTGGCGTAATTTCGGTTATCACAAAAACGTCTGAAAATATTACGTATAAACCTGTTTCTTATGCTGTTAGCACTGATATTTCAGGTTATGATTCCCCGAGGATCTTCTATTCACCAAAGCATAGTTCCTCACTGCAAACCGGCTACGAACCCGATTTGAGATCAACTTTATACTGGCTACCTGATATAAAAGTGGTCACTGATAAGGATTATCTCGTAAAATACTCTAATGCCGATATTTCTTCAACTTATGTTATAATTGTTGAAGGTATTACCTCTGACGGAATTCCGGTAACCGGAAAAACAGAATATGTGGTAAAATAATCCGGTCATTCAGTTTTTGTCACGGCTATTTTAATATTTTTATAACTTTAGTCACTCTAGGCATTCCAGGCACTTAAAACTTTATTAAATATGAAACAAAAAATCTCCCCATGGCTCGTAATCCTTATCACCGGATTGCTATTTTCAGCATGCAAACAAGCTCAAAACAAGCTTTCTGAACAGGAAGCTGCAGAGGGATGGGCACTCCTTTTTGATGGTAAAACCCTGAACGGCTGGCGCGATTTCAAAGGTGATTCAGTTATCAAAGCCCCATGGGTGGCCGAAAATGGAACGCTGACCTCACTTGGAAAGGGAAGCGACAGTACAGGCTATATCGTTACGGAAAAACAATATGATAATTTCATTATTGCATTCGACTGGAAAATTTCCGAGGGCGGGAACAGCGGACTGCTCTATCATGTGGTCGAACGGCCCGAACTCAAGGTACCATATGTAACGGGGCCGGAATTCCAGCTGATCGATGATGCAGGTTTCGCCTCACCCATCGAGGAATGGCAGAAGGCCGCCGCAGATTATGCAATGTATGTATGCGATTCTGCAAAGAAAACACTTATGCCTGCTATGAAATGGAATACTTCAAAGATAGTTTTCGATAACGGTCATGTCGAACACTGGCTAAATGGTCAAAAGGTTATCGAGTTCGAAGCCTGGTCCGAGGATTGGTTTGCAAGAAAAGGAAGCGGTAAATGGGATAATGCACCGGAGTACGGACTGGCACGAGGTGGACTCTTTGCAGTACAGGACCATGGCAGCAGGGTGTGGTTCAGAAACATGAAAATAAAGGAGCTGCCGCGGAAACCAAAGCAGGAATCCCTTTTCAATGGGAAGGACCTGACAGGCTGGGATGTCTACGGGACTGAATTATGGTATGTCAGGGATGGCGAGCTCGTTTGCGAAAGCGGACCTGATAAGGAGTACGGGTACCTGGGAACCCGAAAATACTATAATGATTTCGATCTGAGCCTCGAATTCAAAGAAGAGGCTAACGGCAACAGCGGGGTATTTATTCGGTCATATATAAAAACCGGCGTTCAAATTTCAGGTTGGCAAGTTGAAGTGGCACCTCCAGGACATGATACAGGAGGTATTTATGAATCTTACGGCAGAGGATGGATTTATCAGATCCCTGATGAAAAAGAGACAATATTGAAGAAAGATGACTGGAATACATTGAGAATTAAAATTGTCGGAGATAAGGTCACAACCTGGCTTAACGGAGAAGTGATGACAGATATGACAGATGAAAAGATCGGTCAGGGGAAGGGAAGGATACTGCTTCAGATTCACAGCGGAGGAGGGATCAGGGTTAGATGGAGAAACCTGCAATTAACTGAATTATAATAGTATAAGATTACCTTAAGTGAGCTCGTCCACCTTATGGTGGACTCGGTTCTTTTTCTCCGTTGGCGCGAATTTACAATTCGTGCCAAAAATTAATAAGTAAGCACGGATTACAAATCCGCGCTAGCGGAGGGACTTTTGGTGACCGCCCATATCGTACCCCATACCATTTTCAGATCAGGTGTTCCACCTCAGCATGTGATCCTTATCCCGGAGGATCTTGTTGTGGTCGAGCAGCCATCTGATCACTTTTATCACTTTTTCTTCGGGATAGCTGATCATAGTAACAAGCTCTTCAGCGTCAGGTTTTTTCTCTTCAAGAATTACTTTTATCTCTTCAAGGATCAGGTCAAATTCATATTTACTCAGGTCAAGTTCATTTCTGTCGCGGCATACATCGCAGGTACCGCACCTGTCCGATTCTTCACCAAAATATTCAAGCAACATCATCGATCTGCACCTGTTATTTGATTCGGCATAGTCGATCATTTTTTCAAGACGGGCGGAGTATTTTTCCTTAACATGAAGATAATTGTCAGGTGAGATCATCAACGCTTTTCTTACGAGGCGTTCCTCCGTAAATATTACAAGAGATGTTTTTTTACCTGGTATATACCTGATAATATTCATCGATGATAGCTTCACAAGGTATTGATATACAGTATCCCTGGTAATTGCAGCCTTCTTTGAAAGCGTCTCTTCATTTATTACCACAAATTCGGTGAACATACCTGTATAGGATCTGAGTAGCAATTTTATGAATCCGTCGAATGATTCATTAGCCACCTGGAATTTATAAAGATCATCTCGTCCTACAATAAAATGGACACGTGAGGGATTATTTATCTCTTCAGTGAACTCAACATACCCCTCTCGCTGAAGAAATGTGAGACTGTTGAAGGTTTCGATAACAGGTAGCCTGTATCGTGAGACAAATTCCCCCATATTGAAGTCAAAAACATTGTCTTTACCTGCTCCGAGGGGTACCATAAGAAAATTACACAGGGCTTCGTAGGTGTCTTTGATCTTCTCAACCGCAGGAAACTTCTGTCTCAATGAGTCATTCAGACGGGATTTATCTGCAGGTGAATATAATAGAACAGCGTATGCAGGTTTGTTATCTCTTCCTGCCCGGCCGCTCTCCTGGAAATAGTTTTCTATTGAATCAGGTACATCCCAGTGGATCACGAATCTGACATCAGCCTTGTCAATGCCCATTCCAAAGGCATTGGTTGCTACAATTACCCGTGTCTTACCCACTGTCCAGGATGCCTGTTTTTTATCACGCAATTCATCTGGCAGGCCTGCATGATAAAAATCGGCTTCTATTCCCCGTGCGACAAGCATCTCAGCAACCTCCTTACACCTCTTCCTGCTCCTGACATAAACTATTCCGCTTCCGCCAACTTTATTAAGTGTTTTTACCAGATAAGTACCTTTCTCCTCAACCTGTCTCACCAGGTACGAGATATTTTTCCTTTCAAAACTTGTCCTTAACACATTCCTTTCTCTGAATGCCAGTTTATCCATTATGTCTTCAATGACATGCTGTGTTGCAGTGGCTGTCAGTGCGAGGAAAGGTACATCAGGTGATATCTTTTCCCTGAGAGTTGCAATTTTCAGGTATGATGGCCTGAAATCATAACCCCACTGGGAAATGCAGTGTGCTTCATCGATTGCCACTAGCGAAAGGGTAAGACGACCTGCCTTACCCTGAAACAACTGTGTTGAGATCCTTTCCGGTGATACATAAAGGAACTTATAGTCTCCGTAAATGCAGTTTTCAATTGTGATGTCGATCTCTTCTCTTGACATCGCAGAATGGATCATAAGCGACTTGATTTCAAGGCTGTTCAGCCTGTTCACCTGTTCCTTCATCAAAGCAATGAGAGGAGTGATTACAAGACATGTTCCCTCCTTAGCCAGGGCTGGTACCTGGAATGTTATGGATTTGCCTCCTCCTGTCGGCATCAGGGCAAGTGTATCGCGACCTTCAATTACTGACCTGATAATATCCTCCTGAAGGGGCTTGAATGAAGTGAATCCCCAGTACCTGGTAAGTATTTTCCTGCACTGTTCAATATTTACAGTTTGCTGAGTCATACACAAATGTAGTATTTTATCATGAACTCACCATCCTACCCCCCTCTCTGCTTTGCAACGAGGGGGCTTTAAAAGACTGTAAGCTAAATAGTTCCCCCTCTTTAAGTATTAGAGAGGGGGAATATAAGGGGGTGAGTACATGGGGATTAGAGATGATGGGAGCAGCAATCTGGAATTAAACAACATGTTTTCAGATTTTTTTTTAGTAATTTGCGCCCACAAAAACTAAAAGGATCATAAAATGTCATTTATTAAGGATAAAATACTCTATGAAGGATTGACCTTTGATGATGTGCTCCTTATCCCTTCATATTCCGAGGTTCTTCCCCGTGAGGTCGATCTAAGCTCTATGTTCAGCAGGAACATACGGATAAACACACCTATTGTTTCAGCCGCTATGGATACGGTAACTGAAGATGAGCTGGCAATTGCAATTGCCCGTGAAGGAGGCATAGGTGTGATCCACAAAAATATGTCTGTTGAAAAGCAGGCTTCCCAGGTAAAAAGGGTTAAAAGAGCTGAGAATGTCATGATCTTTGACCCGATCACAATAGGTTTGGAGGCATCGGTAGGAGAAGCAATGAGCCTTATGAGCGAATACAGGATCGGGGGCATTCCTGTGATAGATGCCAATGGCATTCTTAAAGGAATTGTTACCAACAGAGATCTGAGGTTTGAAAACAACCGTGCAAAGAAAATAACAGAGGTGATGACTACAAGCCTCATCACTACGAATCACCAGACTACTCTTCAGGCAGCGGCACGGATCCTTCAAAAGCATAAAATTGAGAAACTGCCGATGATCGATGAATCGGGCAAGCTCATCGGTCTTATCACCTACAAGGATATAACAAAAACCAAGGACAGTCCGAATTCATGTAAAGATGACAAGGGAAGGCTGAGAGTTGCTGCAGCTGTCGGAATTGCATCGGATACTCTTCAGCGGGTTGAAGCTTTAATAAATTCAGATGTCGATGCGATTGTTATCGACACGGCACATGCCCATACAAAAAGTGTAATACGAATTCTGAAGGAAATTAAAAAAGCATATCCATCCACTGAGGTTATTGCAGGAAATATTGGTACTGCAGAGGCTGCTAAAATGCTGGCGAACGAAGGAGCTGATGCGGTAAAAGTCGGAATAGGTCCGGGTTCAATTTGTACCACCAGGGTGATCGCCGGTGTTGGGATACCCCAGCTTTCTGCAATATATAATGTTGCAAAAGCAATTGATGGTTCAGGAATACCTGTGATTGCAGACGGAGGAATAAGA
>CAZCQC010000030.1:0-11214 GCA_964500155.1 uncultured Rikenellaceae bacterium
AAAAAGTAAAAAGATAAAAGGAGAATGGAAAAGGGAGACAGGAAACCGTAAAATTCCCCCTTTGAAGGGGGCAGGGGGATGTAGGCACCCAGCTCCCTTCCCTCAGCCCTTCTACTTATGACAAAGTTAACTATTGTTAAAAGATTCCGGGAATTGACTCCGGTTTTCTTTTTTTTCTACTTTTGATAAGTCTTTAAAAATAAACAAATGAAAATGCAGAGAGTTACTATCACAACGTGGTTATTCATGTTGATCCCGGTACTATTGATGTCTCAGACAGAAAAGGTTGACCTGAATATGATCTATAAGATCAAGCAGGAAGGCCAGAGGAATTCAGCTATTGAAGAGCTGGCATTCGGGCTTACTGATTTTGCAGGTCCCAGGCTCACGGGCTCATCAGGAGGAGCCAGGGGAAATGAGTGGGCCAGGAAAAAGATGGAAGAACTTGGTTTCCAGAATGTAAGAATTGAGGAGGCCAGGGATTTCACCCGTGGTGGATGGGATAACCTTAAAACATATGCTGCGATGACAGCTCCCTATTATGTAAATTTTGCATCTAATCCTGTCGCATGGACGGGCAGTACAAAAGGGCTTGTAAAATCAGAAGTCGTTTTATTAGATGCGAAGACTGAAGCAGATCTTGAAAAATACAAAGGCAAACTTACCAATAAGATAGTAATGATGCCCTCAACAACAACATATGAAATAAGCTATGAACCGCTTGCCAGCAGATATACCGAAGAGGACCTTAAGAAACTTTCGATGGCTGAATCAGGCCAGCAGGGAAGAAGGCCACCAATGGGTGACTACGCAACAATGGCTGCTCAGAGGGCTCTCCGTACCAAAATAGCCAACTTCATTAAGACTGAAGGTGCAGCAGTTATATTGAACAGTTCAGGGACTTTTAATGTCCCCAGGTCGAACGGGGCAAACTATACTGCCGGTAATCCGGAACCAATTGCCGAACTTAATCTTCCGGCAGAAGCTCATGGCAGAATGGAAAGGCTCATAAAAAATAATGTTCCTGTGGAAATGGAGATTGAAATTCAGAATAAGTTTTTCGCAAGTCCAAAGATTTACAACGTCATTGGCGAGATCCCGGGTACAGATAAGCTACTGAAAAATGAGGTGGTACTTCTAGGTGCTCATATAGATTCGTGGCATGGTGGAACAGGTGCCGCTGACAATGCTTCAGGGTGCATTGTAATGATGGAGGCTCTCCGCATAATTAAAAACCTCGATGTTGCTCCCCGAAGAACTATCAGGGTTGCATTATGGGGTGGTGAAGAGCAGGGACTTAATGGTTCGCGTGGTTATGTGGAGAGATATCTTGCTGATTCTAAAACAAGGGAACATAAACCTGACTATGATAAGTTTGCTGCATATTTCAACATGGATAACGGCAGCGGTAAGTACAGAGGGATCTATCTTCAGGGAAATGATATTATCAGACCTATTTTTGAGGAGTGGCTCAAACCATTTGCCGACATGGGAGCAACAACAATAACTATCAGAAATACAAGCGGTACCGATCACCTTTCGTTTGATGCAATTGGCCTGCCTGCTTTCCAGTTCATCCAGGATGAGATAGAATATGACCGTGGTTATCATACCCCTATGGATACTTATGAAAGACTTGTCATGGGTGATCTGAGGCATAATGCAATCATAACCGCATCATTTGCCTACAATGCGGCAATGCGGGATGCAAAGCTTCCGGGTAAACCAGCGATGAAACAAAGGACTAATGTCCAGCAGGGTCAAATGATTCCGATGATGAATTAAGGCGAGACGCTCCCTGCCCTCGCGATAGATCGGGACAGGTTCTAAAGTGGGTTTTTAACCGAATCAGAATTATTAATAAGGTACTTCAATTCATCGATGTGGTCTTCATAAATACTACGCGGATTTGTGCTGTACTTTTTGCACAATGATGCAGCATAGCCAACAGCCACCCCCATTTGTCCGGTGGTATTCATTACCCTGGGCCCGCCAAGTCCTATATGAGAACTACTGAAGCAGCGGCCAGCCATAAATAGATTATTTATATTCCTTGAATAAAGTGAACGGTAAGGTATATAATAATGGTCAACCTGATAATAAAGCGCTTCTGATAGAAAATCTGGTTGTGATGAATCCGACTCAATCTGCTGGTAATGAACATCAATGTTCCTTTTTTCCATCACTACTGCATCGGGGAATTCGACCATATCCCTCTCATCATTGAACGTGTATATGTAATCACCCTTTAACCTCCTGGATTCCCTTTTACCGACAAGATAAGATACCCATTCAAGAGCCAGGTTTGTATTTTCGGATTTCTTTTTAGCATTGGAGAACGACCCATAAATTGCCTTGAACATATGGTCACGTATATATTCAGCGTCATCAACCTGGTGAAGATCATTCCGAGAAAACTCCCACTTCCATGTTCCTGAAGTTGCTGAATGATCTCCTGCTGCATCCATCGCCCAAGGGACATCGGGAAAAGCAACCTCAGCACCTGTATCATATGTCCGCCAGAGTACCGACGAACCCATAACCTTATTATCGGCTGTTCCCGGGCTCCAGAGTTCCCTGTACCTTTGCCAGTTTTCATTGTACTCTGATGAATCCTCCCTGCCATACATAAATTCTGCTCCTGCCCAGTATCCAATCCATCCATCGCCTGTGCAATCAATAAAAAGAGGTGCTGAGAACCGCATCGTTTCACCTGTCGAGGTATGCCTGGCATCGACCGAAGTCACATAACCCGAATGAGAGCTTGCATTATACGCGCGCCAGTTAAGGAAGACCTTTATGTTTTGATATCTATTGATATTATCATGCCGTTTTTTATCATCCTGAGCAGCATCAGGCGATCCGTTCGGCCACCAAACAGTATTTAGCATGCTAAGTATCCGGTCCGATTTCCATGTAATTCCTTCAGTATGAACCCTGATCTCACTGCTTGCATTACCTCCTAGAACGGGTCTGTCGTGAACCAGGGCAACTTTCATCCCCTGTTCGGCAGCAGCAATCGATGCTGCGCAACCTGCAATCCCCCCTCCCACCACGATAAGATCGAATTCTTCTGATTTAACCGGGATATCAGTTTCTCCAAGAATTGCCCTGCGCCAGGCAGAAAGTTCACCAGCCTCACCGGGTGGAACCTTTTTTACGGTACTCAGGTAAACAGCATCACACCTGCCTTCAAAACCAGTCAAATCTTTTAATTCTATAACAATTGAAGTATCTTTTAGTGACGTCATTCCGGCATACTGCCAGCTCCATTTTTCAATACCTGTTCCGAGAGTTTCCTCGAGTTCCGAACCATTAACAAGCAAACGGAATCTGCCCGGAGCCTCCCAGTTACCTGCAACCCAGTTCTTTGTCCTGACCCAAAAATAGTACTTTCCAGGGGATTCCAGGTTTATTTCTGTCCATGCATTTTTGACCGGGATACCCAATCCATGTGCCAGAAGGTATGGAGATCCCATCTGTTCGACAAACTGCGGATCTACAACCCATCCTCCCTTCTCTTTAAAGCTTTCTGCTTCTATCAAAACCGCATGCTGTTGCTTTCCACATGAATTCAACATAAGACATAACAAGAGCAATACCCGGGTATTTCCTTTCATTTCGATAAATGCTGGTTTTTAATTCCGGCAAGGTCAAGAATAAATGCAAATTCAAGAGATGTTACCCTGTAACGTTCAAATCTTCCAGATGCACCACCATGTCCGACATCCATGTTACAGTCCATTATCAGAATATTATTATCAGTCTTCATATCACGAAGTTTTGCTACCCACTTTGCAGGCTCCCAATACTGGACCTGAGAATCCCAGAATCCGGTTGTAACCAGGATGTTGGGATAGACCATCGCCTTAACCTGGTCATAAGGGGAATAGGATAACATATAATCATAGTACTCTTTTTTCCTGGGATCGCCCCATTCATCCCATTCAGAAGTTGTTAGAGGAATTGTCTCGTCGAGCATGGTGGTAACAACATCAACAAAGGGGACAGCCGCTATAACACCTTTATAAAGATCAGGTCTCATATTGAGGATTGCGCCCATCAGAAGACCACCAGCGCTCCCTCCCATTGCAAAAAGCCTGTCGGAAGAGGTATATTTTTCATTTACAAGGAACTGAGCACAATCATTGAAATCAGTGAAGGTGTTTTTCTTATTGAAGAGCTTTCCATCCTCATACCAGTAACGGCCCATATCGCTTCCACCCCGTATGTGAGGCATTGCATAAACAAAGCCTCTGTCGAGGAGACTTATGACTGATGAGCTAAAACCAGGATTTGTGGAATAGCCATACGATCCGTATCCGTATATCAGAAGAGGGGCTGTACCGTCCTGAACAAAACCTTTCCTGTAAACAATCGATACCGGCACCATGGTTCCATCCTGTGCTTTTGCCCATAACCGCTTTGATTCGTAATTTGCCTTATCAAATCCTCCAAGGACAGCCTGTTCTTTCATTATCTTTTTTTCCCTGGTTTTCATGTTATAATCTATTACGGAACCGGGTGTTGTAAGTGAGGTATAACTGTACCTCAGGATATCAGTATTTGAGTTCGGATTAATATTTATGCCCGCAGTATAAGTTTCTTCTCCAAAATTGAGATAATGTTCACTTTTATCTTTTGTACTTATGATCCTGAGATTACTGAGGCCTTTTATCCGTTCGCTGGCAACCAGATAGTTATCAAATAGTTCAAATCCTTCAAACAATACATCAGTTCTGTGGGGAATAACATCTGTCCAGTTTTCTTTTGCAGTTTTACCTTCGCGAGCCTTCATCAATTTAAAATTTGATGCACTGTCAGAGTTGGTCCTTATATAAAAATCACCTCCAAGATGGTCAACATGGTATTCATGATTCACCTTACGTGGCTCAAAAATAATCGGGGAAGCATCGGGTTTAAATGCATCCAACAGCCGGGCTTCTGATGTGAGTGTTTGCTCCGATTGTATTACAATATATTTTTTGCTCTTTGTCTCAGTCAGATAAACGCTGAATGTTTCGTCTGTTTCAAGGTAAACGGTATCATCCCTGACAATATTCTCCCCCAGTGTATGCCGTAATATCTTATCCTCCCTGAGTGTTTCAGGATCCTTCCCTGTATAAAAAAGAGTCTTCCCATCTGCGGCCCAAACCATCTGACCGGCTACGGAGTCAATCTTTTCAGGAAGTAGTTTTCCTGTTTCAAGGTCGATAAAAAAAATATCATATTGCCTGCGGCTTACTGTATCTATGCTGTATGCAAGGAGTCTGCCATCACGAGTCACGCTCATCTCACCTACTGAACAAAACTCCTGTCCCTCAGCGAGTTTGTTCTCATCAAGGATTATTTCTTCAGGACCATCAAGCGAGCCTTTTCTCCGGTAATGGACAGGATATTCCTTGCCTTCTGAGTATTTAATATAATAATAGTAACCATTTTCAAGGTATGGGACCGATTCATCATCCTTTTTTATTCTTCCCACCATTTCGTCATACAGTACTTTCTGAAGATCTTCAGTATGCTTCATCATTGCTTTGGCATACTCGTTTTCCTTTTTAAGATAGTCGAGTACTTTTTGTGTCTGTTCGTCAGGAATGGAATCTGCCTTCTGTTCATTGTTCAAACGCATCCAGAAATAATTGTCGTTCCTGTTGTCGAAGATCTGGTGAGGAATTTTTTCAGCAACCGGAGGATTTACTGTCTTTTTATCTGAGCAGGCAAACAAAACGATTGCGATGCTGAGAATCAATAAAATATGGATCCTTTTCATGATATAAAAGATGTTGTAATTATTATTGGTAAAATATAATTTATTATGGATTGAAGGTAAAAGATTTTAAACAGACATATGCAATTATGTACACTTTTTTAACAGACTAATTAAACCATTTTGATGTTTTGTTGTCAAAGGATTAGAAATAAAAATCAGAAATTATGAAAAAGATATTTATTATAACAAGTTTACTGTTAATAATTACTACAGTTTCAGTTGAAGCACAAATAAATACCAGAAGCAATACCGGCCGCCAGGTCAATCAACAGGCAAGGATTCAGGAAGGTAAAAAATCAGGAGAACTCAATAGAAGGGAAACAGCCAGGCTACAGAGGGAGCAGCGGAAGATACAGATTGAGAAGAGGATTGCAAACGGTGACGGAACCGTTACTCCAAAAGAAAAAGCGTTCCTGAGGCGTGAGCAGAACAGGGCTAACAGGCATATCTACAAAGAAAAGCATGATGCGCAGTAACTTCTGTGACTTTTCAGACAATTTCAATCTCTCCGGGATTGGATATCCGTGGTGTGTCTATCTCCCGGGGCGAAACCCGGGCTATTAGAGGTCGACACCTCAGGTGTCGAAAATGCCGGAAGCATTGACTTCGAATAGCTGCGGTGTCATCCGGGGAAAGGGTATAAAACGATCTCCCCATCCCTTAGGGGTGAACTTCAAATTACCACAGTTTTACCTGTGGTAATTTCCAAGATATAATTTATTCATCGGAATTATATTAACAATTGGAAGTCAACCCCTCTGGGGTTGGTATTCCATGGGATGTCATCCGCCCGGGGTGTGACCCGGGCTATTGGAGGTCGACACCTCAGGTGTCGACAATGCTGGAAGCATTGACTTCCAATAGCCCCGGTTTCACCCGGGGGAAAAGGTATAAAACGATCTCCCCACCCCTGAGGGGTGGACTTCAAATTACTACAGTTTTACCTGTGGTAATTACCTGATAAAATATATTGCCGGAATTATATTATCAGGTATTCCTCCTTAAACGATACTAAATTGTCATTTAGTAGATAAATCATCTCTTCCCTGAATGTAATTCCCTTATGGTGCTTTTCCTGGTTCAATACATAATTAATCAGAACCGGTTTCATCGATATATGATATGTGAATGCACCATAACCTACCTGCCATCCCGGAAAATCAGGAAATGATTCTTTATCTCTCACCATCATTTCGTGACTACCCTTTTTGATTTCCCGCACCAGGTCGGCTAGATTTATTGTTGGTGAAAGATGTGTCACTATGTGAATATGATTTACATATCCACCCACCTGATAAGAGTGGCAATTTCTTTTATTCAGCATACCAACTATGTATCCGAATAATTTACCTTGATTTTCCCACGTAATGAAAGCAGTATAGTCTTTACTCCCAAAGACTATCTGATAAAGAATCTGAGTGAAGGTTGACATAATTATTCCGATTTAGATTAGCACTAAACGAATATATGAAAATTTATTCTATTTAACAATTGGAAGTCAACCCCTCTGGGGTTGGTATTCCATGGGGTGTCATCCGCCCGGGGCGTGACCCGGGCTATTGGAGGTCGACACCTCAGGTGTCGACAAGGCTGGAAGTATTGACGCAAAATAGCCTCAACCTTGCCCGGAATAAGGTCCATAGTGATGGTTCAAAAAAAAATATTGAAGAAAATTTGCTAATTCATAAATAAAATCTACATTTGTAGAGTATAATCACCTAAATGTAGAGAATCATGTACCTGACCAATGCAGAAGAGCAAATCATGAAACTGCTCTGGAAACTTGAAAAAGCCTTCATTCGTGACATATTGAATGAATTTGCCGATCCCAAACCAGCTCCAACAACTGTCATTACTCTGTTAAAGCGCATGATTGACAAGGGTTTTGTCAGTTACAGACAATGCGGGAACTCAAGGGAATACTACGCACTGGTAACTAAATCAGATTATTTTTCTGATCATATAAATGGATTGATCAAAGACTTCTTTAATAATTCAACAGCCCAGTTCGCATCATTTTTTACAAATGAGACAGACATGAGTCCTGAGGAATTGAAGGAACTCAGGGATATTGTGGATAATAAAATTGCATCAAAAAAGACAAAGAAATGATAGTATACATTCTTAAATCAAGCCTTAGTCTGATAATTTTATTCGGACTTTACTGGTTCCTGCTAAGAAAAGAGAAGCTGTTTGAGTTCAACAGGTTTTTCCTTGTATTATCAGTAGTATTCTCACTGTTGGTTCCGTTCATTTCTATTCCAGTGAATTTCAAAACCACACCCGGACTGGAAAACTTTATTCCTGCTTACGACGATTTCATCCCGGAAAAAATTACCCCGAATATTATTGTCCCCGGTGATGTGAATATCAGTCAGCCAAACGTCGAAAAGCGAACTTCAGTAATTAACATTTCAGCAATTCTCCTGGCACTTTATGTTTCTGGAGTAATATTGTTTCTCATCCGCTTTCTGAGAAACATTTATATAATAATCCAGAGGACCAAATCGTCTGAAAAGATCAGTTTTAAAGGATATCGGATAGTTTTGTCCAATGACAAGACAGATCCCTGTTGCTTCTTCAGCAGTATATACCTGAACAGGGATGACTACCTGAACGGCAGAATTGATAAAGAACTTCTTGATCATGAGCTGGAACATGCAAAACAATCACATACCATTGATATTTTACTGATCGAACTTGTAAAGATCTTTTACTGGTTCAACCCTGTTCATATTTTATACGACAGGGCGATAAGGATAAATCATGAATACCTGGCTGACGATGGAGTTGTAAGTGAAAAATCAGATATAAAAAGCTATGCTGAGGTCCTTTTGAGCTTTATTACGGGCAGAAGAAATATGTCATTGACAAGTGCTTCAAATCATTCCTTTACGAAGATGAGACTTATGATGATGATGAAACCAGGGTCGGGGAGCTTCATTTATGGAGCGAGGATCGCAATGACCTTATTTATGGGAACCTCTTTATTCCTGCTATTGAGCTTTAAGGAGTCTGATGAACAGCCTTCACCATCCAATTTTGTGGAAACCGGAACAGTAATACAACAAAATATTGTCAGGGGAATTGTGCTGACAGAAAATGGAAAGCTGTTGGGTGGAGCAACAATTACAGGTACCGGGATCGATAATACCACATCCGAGACGATAGCAGATTTTGATGGTCGTTTTACATTGTACGATATTAAACACGAAGCATCTCTTCTTATAACATATCGCGGGTTCAAAAGTCAGACTCTTAAGGCAGATTTCGCATCAGAAATGGTTGTAAGACTGGTTAGGGATCCTGACTTCAATGGAAGAGTTTTTATTACAGAAGTACAGAAAGTCAACTTCAGAAATTTTGATTTTTCGACTGCTAAAGCTCTTCTCGTAATTAATGGTGAAGTAATTGACTATACTGGAAACTTAAGGGTTAATCCTGGTGAGATAAAATCGTTTAAGATATTAAAGGATGAAGAGGCAACCAACAAGTACGGTGATAAAGCAAAAGATGGTGCACTTGAGATAATATTATATGGAAATAAAACAGGATCTGTTGGTAAAAAGCAGTCTGATAGCTCTGATTCGGATTCTTCAAAATACAAGACACTTTTAGATGTTAACCATGTATCCAACAAAGGAGAACAGATTAACATTCCTGTTTCCAATTTGCAGTATGTAAGTGTCTGGACCGATCATGATATTGACAATACCAACAAGAAGGGATTAAGATCTATCAATATCTTTACCCGGGATTATTTTAAAGTTAAAGGACAAGTGGTCAGGGAGAATAGTAAGCCATTACCAGGAGTAAAAATCAGTGCCACCGATAATCCGGTCACAGAAATTTCAGATAAGGAGGGTCGTTTTGAAATTGAGGATGTCAGGGAAGGTGCTTTGCTTGAATTTTCGCTTCCAGGCTATAAAACGTATTATCTAAGTACTTTATATGAGGTAGCTTTCAATATGGAAATGACTATAGAACTCCCGAAGGATAATATTCGTGAAAAGGATGATATTTATGTGAAAGCAGAAGGAACAAGATATCCTGAGGATACAAAAGCTTATAATATGGCTGACTTTTCAGGAAAATGGATTTTCAATAGATCGCAGAGCAAATCATTCCTGGTTGAAGTTGCTTCTTCTACACTAATAATTTCTCAGGATATAAATTCTATAACTATGGATATAACAATAGCTCCAGATAAAAATAAACCTGTTAATAGGACTGAGAAATATGTTTATAACACAAGCATTGAAAAGAAACATACGCAAGGAGATAAATTAACAGTAATAACTTGTACTCTTTTGCAGGATGGACAGGCATTTTCAATAACTGAGACTCTTTCATACACCCAAAACGGGATAAAAAAAATCATAAAACGGGTTTCGGTTTATTCTCTAGGCAAAGATGGAAAGACTCTTATAATAAACCAGGAGGACACTCTCCCGGAAGGGTCACTAACTCCAGAGGATGAACGACACGAAATCAGAGTTTACGATAAATCAATTTAAATAAATGTGTATTCAGGTGGGTAATGCCCCCATAGTCCTTATTTCGTATCTATTCCCTTCATCGATAGCTGAATCCTTTTCCTTTCGATATCAACATCAAGCACCTTTACCATTACCTGCTGGTGAAGCTTCACAACTTTCGAAGGATCAGTTACATAAGTGTTACTCATATTGGAAATATGTACAAGACCATCCTGCTTGATCCCAATGTCGACAAAGGCTCCGAATTTTGTAACATTTGTTACAATTCCGGGAACTATCATTCCCGGGGCCAGATCTTCCATTGTGTGGATATCGGCAAAGTTGAATTCCTTTATCTTCGACCTGGGATCCCGACCCGGTTTTACAAGCTCATCCATAATATCCTTCAGTGTAGGTAAGCCTGTTGATTGTGTAATATATTTTTCGAGCTTAATTTCCTTGCGTTTGCTTTCATTGGTCATAAGTTCCAACACATTACAGCCGATATCCTTTGACATCTTTTCCACAACATGGTAGCTCTCGGGATGAACTGCGCTTGAATCAAGAGGATTCCCGGCATTTCGTATCCGGAGAAACCCTGCGCTCTGCTCGAATGCTTTTGCTCCCATCCGCTTCACCTGCATCAACTCTTTGCGTGACCTGAAAGGTCCGTTTTCGGAACGGAAATCAACTATATTCTGAGCGAGCTGGGGACCAAGCCCCGATACATGTGTCAATAAATGCATGCTTGCGGTGTTCACTTCCACACCTACTGCATTTACACAAAGGGCAACGACTTCGTCAAGAGTACCCTGAAGCTTCTGCTGATCAACATCGTGCTGGTACTGTCCCACTCCGATTGATTTGGGATCGATCTTTACAAGTTCGGCAAGCGGATCCATCAGTCTTCTTCCGATTGAAACCGCTCCTCTGACAGTTACATCATAATCGGGAAATTCATCG
>CAZCQC010000031.1:0-21774 GCA_964500155.1 uncultured Rikenellaceae bacterium
TCTTAATGCGGGGGCTATTGAATATTCTACCGGTACACGCAATCTTAACGAAATGGGTGGATTAGCCGGACCGATGCCCGTGACATCAGCCACCTCTTTTATCGCATCTATGTCTATTTCAGGTGTACCTCCTTTTAACGGATTCCTCAGTAAACTGATAATCATAATCGCAGCTATTATGGCTAAATTTTATCTTCTTGCTGCTCTTGCCGTGATCGTCAGCATTATTACTCTCGCCTCATTCCTGAAATTTCAGAGATATGCTTTCTATAATAAATCTGATATAAGCCATAATAACCAGATCAAAGAAGTTCCATTTCCCATGGCGTTCAGCATGGTGGTGTTAAGTATTATTTGTATTCTTCTCAGCCTGCTTGCAATTCCTGATATCAGGCATGCCGTACTGACTCCCGCTGTAAATATTCTTACGGACCATTTTAAATATACTTCAATAATACTAGGACAGTAAAATGAGATATATCACTTTGTTCATATTATCCCTGATTTTCTGGCTGCTTCTCACTTTTGAGTTTACAATTCCCAATCTTATTGTCGGAGCAGTCTCTTCAATAATCTGCGCTTTGTTCTTTGGAAGGATTTTTGTAACAAATGTCTATAAACTTTTACAGCCCCGGCGATATTTCTGGTTTATAATATATCTTTTCGTTTTCATCTGGGAATGTTTAAAAGCCAATATAGATGTTGCATACCGGGTACTTCACCCTGCAATGCCGATCCGTCCCGGAATAGTGAAAGTAAAGACCACCCTGAAATCAGATATGGCAAAAATGCTTCTTGCAAATTCAATTACAATGACACCCGGAACGATTTCAGTCGATATTATAGATGACAATCTCTATATTCATTGGATCTATATCAGGTCCGAAGACCCTGAAATCTATACAGCAATAATAACAGGAGCATTTGAAAAGTATATTAAAAGAATAATAGAATGAGCAATTACCTTAACATATTACTGTACCTCCAGATAGGACTAAGTGTGGTCTGTATGTACAGGATAATAAGAGGACCAACAATTCCTGACCGGATGGTCGGCGCTGATATTTTCGGAATACTTGTTGTTGGAATCTGTGCAATAATTTCTATCCAGACTGAAAAATCATTTATCCTCGATATTGGAATTGCCTGGATTATACTGAGCTTCATCGGAACTATAACCCTGGCGAAATACCTGACCGGGAAAAAATTAAATGAATAATATGATAAGCTTGATATTTATAACTATAGGAGTACTTTTCAATCTGCTGGGATGTATTGGAATTATCAGGCTCCCTGATACTTATAACAGACTTCAGGCAGCTACAAAAGCTGTGACTTTAGGTTGTTGCAGCATCCTTCTTGGTGTTGTATTCCATTTTGGACTCAG
Organism: uncultured Rikenellaceae bacterium; assembly: GCA_964500155.1. Taxonomy (GTDB): domain Bacteria; phylum Bacteroidota; class Bacteroidia; order Bacteroidales; family VadinHA17; genus LD21. The sequence goes on from CAZCQC010000031.1 coordinate 1,388, forward strand.
TGATGCAAGTACCAAAGCGTTGATTGCTATCCCTATACTATTTTTTGCTTCTACTGTTGGAGCACACGCTCTCATCAGGGGAACATACCATTTTGGCATTAAGCTCGGAAAGAAAAGTGTGAAAGATGATTATAAGGAGGCTGTAAAATGAAATATCCTAAGCTCAGAGAACTGAAGGAAGCTGTTATATCTCTTTTTACCCCGGCTTACACCTCAAAGTTTCCGGCAGAACCTCATGTCCCTTTTGAAAACTTCAGGGGCAAGCCGGTTGTCGATAATGATAATTGTGTAGGATGCGAAACATGCGCCAATGTCTGTCCCCCTCATGCAATAACTTTCTCCGATGACAAGGAAAAGGGAATCAGAACAATTAAAAGAGACTATGGGAAATGCATATTCTGCGGTCAGTGCCAGGAACATTGCATTACACATAAGGGTGTAATCCTCTCTGATAAGATCTTCGATATTGCCGTATTTGACAGGAACAAGAACATTGAATACCAGGAAAAAGAGCTTCTGATCTGCGAAAACTGCGGGGCTGTGATAACAACCAGGGAACATCTTCATTTCATGCACCGGAAGCTTGGCCCGAAAGCCTTCTCATCAATACTTAACCTTAACATGCTGAACCAGAAACTCGGACTTGCCGAAGGCCACGATCTGGAAGTTGAGATCAGGGATGACCTGAAACGAAAGGATATGTTCAATGTAGTATGTCCAAACTGCCTGAGACAGGTTCTGGTAAAATACTTGTTCAAGGGTGCCTGAAGAACTTAAAGACCTCCTGCTGAAGAATGACAAAAGGATACTTTTTGTCGGAATCGGGAATCTCCTTAAAAAGGATGACGGAGTCGGAGTTTATATCAGTTCTGGAATATGCAATAAACTTAATATTGAGGCACTTACCGTCGAAGTAAGTCTCGAGAATTATATTGGCAAAATAAACAGAATAGATCCGGATATTCTTGTACTTATTGACTGTGTGGAAATGGGATCTGTTCCGGGAACATCTAAACTAATGTCTGTCAGCAAGCTGGACGACCTGACATTCAATACACATAATATTTCACTAAAGAGGATATCAGAATTTTTTAAAATGCCTGTTTATTTACTTGGGATTCAGCCCGAAAAAATTGAATTTGGTGAAAATATGTCCTATCTTGTAAAGGAAGAAGCCGAAAAAATTATTAATATTATAAATTCATACTAAAAACTGGAGGTACTTTATGGCGACTCAATACTTATGTAAAGCCTGCAGGGGAGTTCTGAATGTAAAAACTTCCATAATCCTTGCTGCATTAAAAGAAAACAGTTCTAAAAAAGGGCTCTTTTTGCTGAATCCGGAGCTTGGTAATTATAGTGTTGCGACACATTCTTCTTTTAAAATGGAAGAAGGAGAGGAATATCAGATAAAATGTCCTATCTGCCACGCTCATCTAAACAGCCTCAAGTATGATCACCTTGTAAGGATAATCATGATTGAGGATAATGGTAAAGAGTACGACATTTACTTTTCAGACATAGTGGGAGAAAAATGTACTTTTAAAATCAGCGGATCTGGTGTTGAAAAAATTGGCCCTGACTCTATCAAGTATGATAAATACTTTGATGTTCCTGAAGAAGACAGGAAATACCTGTAAATAATTTATAAGGAGCCCTTTCCGGCCGGCTTTGTTCTGTCATCAATAAATTATATTTTTGTTATCGTTTAAATATACAAACGGTAAAAAATTCATATTATGAATAGTGAAGTGCATAAGAGAGCAGCGGATAATATCCGGATCCTTGCCATGTCGATGGTTGAAAAGGCAAAATCAGGGCATCCCGGCGGTGCGATGGGTGGAGCCGATTTCATTCACATACTTTTTTCTGAATTCCTTAACTTTGACCCCAATGATCCTTTTTGGATCAACCGCGACAGGTTTTTCCTCGATCCGGGACATATGTCACCCATGCTCTATTCTGTGCTCACACTGACCGGCCATTTCAGGGCAGAAGAATTAAAAAGCTTCCGTCAATTGGGAAGCCCGACCCCCGGACATCCGGAACTGGAAATAATGCGTGGTATCGAAAACACTTCCGGTCCGCTCGGGCAGGGTCATACAATGGCTGTCGGTGCCGCTATTGCTGAAAGGTTCCTCGTTGATCGCTTCGGAGAACTTTTTTCTCATAAGATATTTACATTTATTTCCGACGGAGGGGTTCAGGAAGAAATATCCCAGGGGGCAGGACGACTTGCCGGTTTCCTGGGACTGAACAACCTGATAATGTTTTACGACTCTAATGATATTCAGCTTTCGACTGAGACAAATGCTGTTACTGCCGAGGATACAGCAATGAAATATAAATCATGGGGATGGAAGGTAATTAATATTAACGGGAACGACCAGGATCAGATAAGGAAAGCTCTCACTGAGGCTCTGAATGAGAAGGAAAGACCTGTTATCATAATCGGGAAGACCATTATGGGAAAAGGTCTCCTTGACAATGAAGGGAAAAGCTTCGAAAGGAAAACTTCAACCCACGGCATGCCAGTTGGTGAAGCCGGTGGTTCATTTGAAAAATCCATAACTAACCTTGGAGGTGATATTGAGGATCCTTTTAAGGTTTTTGATGATGTAAAACAGCTCTATGCTGAAGTACTTGAAGACAAAAGAAGAACTGTATCGGCCTGGAAGGAAAAGAAAAGAGACTGGACATCGGAAAATACTCTTCTCAATAAGAAACTGGATCTGTTTTATTCAGGCTCAATCCCTGAAATTGATTTCAAAGAAATCGTTCAGAAAGAGAATTCAGCCTCAAGAGCTGCATCATCTGCGGTTCTAGGCATCCTTGCAACTAAGATTGAAAATATGGTGGTTGCATCTGCTGATCTTTCTAACTCCGACAAGACCGATGGTTTCCTGAAAAAGACCAAAGCATTTATAAAAGGTGACTTTTCAGGTGCCTTTCTCCAGGCTGGTGTTGCTGAGCTTACCATGGCAGCAGTCATGAACGGGATGGCACTTCATGGTGGTATCATAGCAGCCTGCGGTACCTTTTTCGTATTTTCGGATTATATGAAACCTGCAGTAAGGCTTGCATGTCTGATGGGGTTGCCGGTGAAATATATCTGGACACACGATGCTTTCCGTGTCGGTGAGGATGGACCTACTCATCAGCCGGTTGAACAGGAAGCACAGATAAGACTGATGGAACAGCTTAAAAATCATCATGGGAATAACAGTATGCTTGTCCTCCGTCCAGCCGACTCAAATGAGACAACAGTTGCATGGAAGATGGCTTTAGAAAATAAAAAGACTCCGACAGCCCTTATCCTGTCGAGACAGAATATTAAGGATCTGCCATCATCTAATAACCACAGGTTTTCTGACGCTCTGAAATCGGAAAAAGGTGCCTATGTAGTTCTTGATTGTAACGGAAAACCAGATATCATTCTTTTAGCCAGCGGATCAGAAGTTGCCACACTGATAGAAGGAGCAGATCTGCTGAAAAAAGAGAATCTGAGGATAAGGATAGTTTCAGCTCCGTCTGAAGGACTTTTCAGAAGCCAGACTGAAGAGTATCAGAAATCAGTTCTCCCTGATAATATTCCTGTATTCGGCCTTACAGCCGGACTTCCTATTACCCTTCAGGGACTTGTAGGACCGAAGGGCAAAGTATGGGGAGTCAGCAGTTTCGGTTATTCTGCGCCATATAAGGTGCTTGATGAAAAATTTGGATTCACTGCAGATAATGTTTACCGGCAGGTCAAGGATTACCTGGCTAATTATAAATAATAACCATCAAAATCAAAACCACCTCCCCCCTGATCCGCCAGCTGGCGGACAGGGGTACTCCTCCTTGATAAGGAGGAGAAATATATGGGCCTGTATTTCAATACTTTCCCCTCCTTTCAAAGGAGGGGTGTCAGCCACCAACCGGTGGATGACGGGGAGGTGCAGTTGAATTTTCCTATAACCTCAATTTTTTTCTTTGTTTAATTTATCTTTCGTAATTTAGATCAGGATTTCACGTTTCGTTACTTAAAACCCCTCGGCATGAAAAAGATTATCCCGGCTCTGCTTTTCATTTCAGTCATTTTTAATGAACCTGTTTTTAGTCAGATCGATTCCCTAAGGGCAACGTATGCTGTCAAAGATACCCAGGATATAAAAGTGACTCTCTTCGACACCGATGAGGTGTTTGATATCTCTCTGAAATTTGATATTCCCCGCTATAAAAAGGCCAGGTCAGATACCATGTATCTCGACGCTGTTCTTACTTATTTCATTAACGATACAGATTCTGTAGTGAAGAATATTAAAGTTAGAGCCCGCGGAAATATTCGTCGTACGGCAGTCTGTGATTTTCCTCCGCTTATGCTGAATTTTAAGATGAAAGACCCTGCTGGAAAAGAGTTTGCAGGAATAAATAAACTCAAAATCGTTCCTTATTGCAAAATAGGTTATGAACAATATGTTTTAAAGGAATACCTTGTATACAAGCTCTATAATGTCCTTACTGACTATAGTTTAAGAGTAAGGCTTTTTAAAATAACTTATCTGAGCTCTGTAAAGGAAAGGAAACCCTTAACCCAGTTTGGATTCGCCATAGAACCGATAAACCTCTTTGAAAAACGAACCGCGACAAAGGAGTTGAATTACAGCAATGTTACCCAAAGAAATCTCAGGCCTGAGGTGCTCGACAGAGCAGCTATTTTCAATTTTATGATAGGAAATACTGACTGGTCTGTTCCAATCAAGCATAATGTTATTTTGTTAACCGATGCCAGGATTTCAAATGCAAATGATAATCTTATAGTTCCATATGATTTTGATTATTCAGGTATAGTTGGTACAGACTATTCCGTACCCTTTGAGAGCCTTCCTATCAAAACGGTTCATGAACGCCTTTATATGGCAGTATGCAGGAGTGAGACCGAATTCGCAAACGCTATTACCGAGTTTAAAGAGAAGAAGGACGAATTCTATAAAATAATAAATACTTTCCCCTACATAAGCGAAAATTCGAGAAAAAACATGACAAGATATATTGACGATTTTTTCTATTATATTGACAAACGCAACAGTCTGATTAAAAAGCTGAGTTCCGATTGCCGATGGTTCGAGACCCAGTCCAATCTCAGGGTTCGGTAAGTGATTTTTTATATCTTTGCCCCTTATTTTGTTTTTATGAACTATGAACTGCGAATGGGGGTAAAAGGATTGATATTTGATCTTGATGGAACCCTCGCTGATACAATGCCCTATCATTTTGACGGATGGAAAAAAGCCTGTAAAAAATACGGAGCACATATCGACAACAACTTTCTTCGTAAACATACCGGGAGCCCCGGATGGATTATCGCTGATGAGATAATAAAAAGCTGCGGGCTCGATGGAACTGTAACTATTGATCAGATAGTCAATGAAAAACTTCATCAGTTTTACAAGGTCCAGCATCTCGTTAAACCGATAGAACCTGTAGCTGAAATAGTCAGAAAATACTATGGCATTCTGCCTATGGCCGTCGGAACTGGAGGTCATAGGGAAGCTGTGGAAAGGACTCTCGAAATTACCGGTCTGCGTAAATACTTTGATATCATTGTCACAGCAAATGATGTGAACTCATTCAAGCCGCATCCGGAAACTTTCCTGAAGTGCGCAGAATTAATGCACGTTGAACCTCAGTCAATTGAGGTGTTTGAAGATGGAGAACTTGGAATGGAAGCAGCCAGGAAAGCCGGGATGAATGTAACTGATGTCAGGTCGTGGTACAATTCGGACTGGTAATGAAGGCAGAAGGTGGAAGGCAACAGGCTGAGGGCAAAGAGGCTGTATCTGTTAAATATTTCAGAAAAAGTATAATACTCATTTTCAAACAACTAGCAACAAGTAACTGGCAACTTGCGTTAATTAATTGATTAATTGTTATCTTTACCAAAATTCCTGAAAATTGAGAAGAGCGCTTAAATTTAAGGCTTCTGTTTTCCTTATGGCATGGTTTGCGATCTTTGCCCACAATGTTCTTCCGCATAATCATGTCTATGATAGTCCCGGGACATGCATGCATCCTGTGAGTGATTTTACTGAGGCAGACAAGGCCCACTCTGATGAACAGGCATGCAATCTTTCAAACCTTCTTTTTCACACTTTAAATCCGGATGTTTTCCTTGCCGGTTCCACCAGAGATATTAATTTTTTCCCCGATTTAGGATCCATCGGATTCTATATTGATAATGATCATTCCAATAATTCGGATCATCTCAACGGCATATCCTTTCTGAGAGCCCCTCCTGCCCTTTAATTCCCTTCATTTCATCCAATCTCTTTTATTCATTTTGCATAATCATCTGATTATCTGTTAATTATTTAACATATTATGATTGAGCGTATTATACAGTTTTCAATAAAAAACAAATTCATAATCGGCTTATTTGTCCTGGCACTCACTGGCTGGGGAACCTATTCACTTACTCAGCTGCCGATCGATGCAATACCAGATATAACAAACAACCAGGTTCAGGTGATATCTCTTGCGCCATCGCTGGCAGTACAGGAGGTTGAAAGTTCTGTTACAGCCCCTATCGAGGTTGCTGTTGCCAATATTCCGGATATTATAGAGTTGCGTTCCATATCAAGGCTGGGCTTATCTGTTGTCACAGTGGTATTCAGGGACGATGTTGATATTTACTGGGCACGTCAGCAGCTTACCGAGAGGCTCAGAGAGGCCGAAGGAGCAATTCCTGAAGGATTGGCAAATATCGAGCTTGCACCCGTATCAACCGGACTGGGTGAAATTTTCCAGTACAGGCTGGCTGTAAAAAAAGGTTTTGAGGCAAAATTCAATCCGATGGAACTCAGGACTCTTCAGGATTGGGTCGTCAGGCGCGAAATGATGGGAACACCTGGTGTCGCTGACATCAACAGCTACGGAGGTTTTGTAAAGCAGTACGAAATTGCAGTAAATCCTGAAAGATTGAGAGCAATGAACCTTACTCTTACTGATATCTTTGATGCTCTCGAAAAAAACAATGAGAATACCGGAAGTGCCTATATCGATAAAAATCCAAATGCATATTTTATTCGCGGTATAGGCCTTGTCAGATCGCTTGATGATATCGGTAAAATTGTCATTAAAAACAATATTTCAGGCATTCCGGTACTAATAAGGGATGTAGCTTCAGCGCAATTTGGAAACGCAACCCGTTACGGGGCATTTGTCGTGGATACAGCTGAAGCTGTCGGTGGAGTAGTTATGATGCTTAAGGGTGCAAATGCTCACAAGGTGATCGATAATGTCCAGGTCAGAATTGCTTCGGTGCAAAAATCACTTCCAGAAGGAGTTATAATCGAACCATATATTAACCGTTCCGACCTTGTAGGAAGGGCAATAGGGACCGTATCAAAAAATCTTATTGAGGGTGCATTAATTGTTGTCTTTATTCTTGTTCTGTTTCTCGGAAATATAAGAGCAGGACTTATTGTCGCATCAGTGATCCCTCTTGCGATGCTTTTCGCCATTTCTGTTATGAATATTTTCGGAGTGTCGGGAAATCTTATGAGCCTTGGAGCTATTGATTTCGGACTCATCGTCGATGGTGCTGTTATTATAGTTGAAAGTGTTGTCCACCGGATTTTTAATAATAAGCAAAATTTTAAAGGAATAAAGAGTCTCAGCCAGCAGCAAATGGATGAAAATGTTATTGCTTCTTCAAAACGCATGATGAGCTCGGCAACATTCGGTCAGATAATTATCCTTATAGTCTATCTTCCTATTATTGCACTGGTCGGGACTGAGGGTAAAATGTTCCGACCCATGGCTCTGGTTGTAACATTTGCCCTGACAGGAGCTGCGATCCTTTCGCTGACATGGGTACCCATGGCTTCTGCCCTCTTTCTGAGCAAAAAAACTGAACATAAACCCAATCTGTCAAACCGGATGATGGATGCCATACATAAGGGTTTTTCTCCTTTAATTAATTATTCACTTAAACACAAGCTGGCAGTTGCATTATCTGCTGTTGCCATCTTCATCTTCAGCATCTTCATGTTCACCCGACTGGGCGGGGAGTTTATTCCTCAACTCGAAGAAGGAGACCTTGCTGCGGGTGTAATGACATTACAGGGAGGATCACTGTCGCACACAGTAGAAACAGTAATAAAAGCTAATAAGATTTTGCTCGATAGCTTTCCTGAAGTAAAGCATGCAGTATGTAAGATAGGTGCTGGTGAGATCCCGACTGATCCTACTCCGATGGAGACTGGCGACTATATTATTACCCTGAAGGATAAAAGCGAATGGACCTCAGCAAGAACCAGGGAAGAGCTTGTGGCAAAAATGGAGGAAAAACTTATTCCTCTTGCAGGTGTAAAATTCGAATTCCAGCAACCTATCCAGATGCGTTTTAATGAACTTATGACAGGAACAAAACAGGATGTGGCTGTTAAGATTTTCGGAGATGACCTGAATATACTTTCAGCAGAGGCCGGCAGAGTCGAAAAATTAATTCAGAATATTGAAGGTGTCCAGGATTTAAATGTTGAAAAAGTAACCGGGCTTGCCCAGATACAGGTGACATTTAACCGTGACAGGCTGGCACAGTACGGCTTGTCTGTTGCAGAAGCCAATAACATTCTCAGAGCGGCTTTTGCCGGCAGCGAAGCCGGAGTTGTCTTTGATGAGGAGAAGAGGTTCGGCCTCGTGGTGCGTCTGGACAAAGATTACCGGCAAAACCTCGATGATGTAAAAAACCTGCTGGTCGCTCTGCCTTCAGGCGGACAGATCCCGTTTGACAATATCGCCGATGTTGAGATAAGATCAGGGCCTGCACAGGTTTCCCGTGAGAATACTAAAAGACGAATTACTGTTGGCTTCAACGTCAGGGACCGGGACGTGCAGAGTGTAATTTCAGAAGTATCCGATAAAATTGACCGGGACATCGACCTCCCTACGGGATATTATGTGGTTTACGGAGGAGAGTTCCAGAAACTGGAAGCTGCCAGGGCCAGGCTGTCAATTGCTGTTCCCGTTGCATTGCTTCTTATCTTCATTCTGCTCTATTTTACTTTTAATTCCGTAAAACAAACTCTGCTTATTTTTTCAGCAGTTCCTATGGCCGCAATAGGAGGTGTTTTCGCCCTCTGGATTCGCGGAATGAATTTCTCTATTTCCGCAGGTGTCGGATTCATTGCACTTTTCGGTGTTGCTGTGCTGAACGGGATTGTTCTGATTGCTGAATTCAACCGACTTGAAAAAGAGGGTATAACAAATATTAAGGAGAGAGTCCTAAAAGGACTTCATACCCGTCTTCGTCCAGTAATTATGACAGCTGCAGTGGCGTCACTCGGGTTTCTACCTATGGCATTATCAACCTCAGCAGGCGCCGAGGTACAGAAACCTCTTGCCACAGTTGTCATTGGAGGTCTTATTACAGCAACATTGCTTACGCTCATAATATTGCCTATATTCTATATTGTATTTTCGTCAGGTAAAATCAAATTATTAAATAGTAAGATGACACCAAATAAACTTCTAGTTGCCCTTCTGCTATTTTCGGGATCATCATTTGCTAGTATTGTATCCGGCCAGCAGAACGATTATTTAAATCTGGAAGATGCCATCCGGATAGCACTAGACAATAACCTTCAAATAAAGTCATCGGCACTTTCAGTCGATGCAAGTAAAGCATTAAAAGGAGCCTCATGGGATATCGGGAAGACCAACCTGGATTTTGAATACGGGCAGATGAATTCCATAATAAAAGACAACAGCGTTTCAGTTTCACAGTCAGTTTCATTTCCAACCGTCTATCTTAATCAGAAAAAGCTGGCAAGTGCAAAAGTAAGAAGTAGTGAATGGGAATTCGAAAAAACACAACTGGATGTTTCAACCCAGGTCAAACAGGTCTACTGGAACCTTGCATATCTTTATTCAAAGCAAAAACTGCTGATTTATCAGGATAGCCTGTATTCCCGATTTCTAAGGGCAGCTGAACTGAGAGCAAAATCAGGCGAGACAAATCGTCTTGAAATGATAACAGCCCGTTCCCAGAGTTTTGAAGTAAAAAATCAAATGCTCCGGAATTCAACTGATATAAAAATATCTGAGCGTAATTTCCGAACGCTTTTAAATTCAGAGAAGGAATTTTTACCCCTGGATACTGTTTTAAGAAGAGCAGGCACCCTGCGCGTAGATGACAGCCTCAAAATTGTCCGGAATCCTACACTTGGTTATATTAAGCAGCAGGTCGAAGTGTCAAAAAGAGAAAAAGAACTGGAGCAGAGCCGCATGATGCCCGACCTTAGTATTGGATACTTCAACCAGTCAATTGCAGGAATCCAGGAAGTTGACGGGGTTCCAAAGACATTCGGGTCAGGAGACAGGTTTACAGGCGTTCAGGCTGGTATTGCCTTGCCGTTGTGGATCGTCCCATATACTTCAAAAGTAAGGGCTGCCAAAATCAATAATAATATAGCTATATCTGACGCCGAGTATTTTTCAAAATATCTTTTGGCTAAACATGAATCATTAATTGATGAATACTGGAAATACTCAGCCAGTGTGGACTTCTATGAAATGCAGGCTGTACCTGAAGCAAATACGATAATTGACCAGTCAACCAGAAGTTACAGGGCAGGTGCGCTCGATTACCTCGATTATGTACTTAGTCTGAACAGGGCAATTGAGATCCGACAGAATTATCTCGACGCTCTTAATAATCTGAACCTTACACTAATAAATATTGAATATATAACAGGCAAAACTTTTTAAATATGAATAATATGTCCATAAACAGATTTTTACCATACCTGCATTGCGCTTTGATAATTTCTCTTTTTGTTTCGTGCAACAGAAATAAGACAGCAGCAGTCAATGCAGAAGAAGAAATCCTTCCTGAAGATATTGTTGAAATGCGTTATGATCAGATCAAGGTTGCAGGTATAGATACTGCCTCTGTTGAATTTCGATTGCTGGCCGGGACTCTGAAGGTAAACGGAATTATTTCCGTTGCCCCTGAAAGCTTTGCAACTGTCTGTGCACCGCTTGGCGGTTTTATTAAAAGCACTAATTTACTGCCTGGCGATGCTGTAAGAAAAGGACAGACTCTGGCAACTATTGATAACCAGGAGTTTGTAGATATCCAGGAAAATTATCTTGAAGCAAAAAGCAGGATGGAATATGCTGAAGCCGAATTTAAGAGGCATTCCGATCTTTTCAGGGAAGATGTTTATTCAGAAAAAAATCTCCAGCAGGTAACTGCTGATTACAAAAGCCTTAAGGCACATGTTTCGGCTCTTGAGCAAAAACTGGAGCTTATCGGCATTAATCAGGCTGATCTGACCGAAGACAATATTAGTCGTTCGGTTCAACTTCGATCACCAATAGCCGGCTACATCAAAACTGTAAATGTCAATATCGGAAAATCGGTTTCAGCCACCGATGTTCTTTTTGAGATCGTAAATACTGATAATCTTTTTCTTGAGCTTACCCTGTTTGAGAAGGATGCCGGAAAAGTATCAACAGGTCAGAAAATAAGTTTCTTTATAAACAATGAAACGGAGGAACACACTGCTGTTATTACTCAGACAGGGAGGTCAGTTGATGCCGATAAAGCTTTCAAGGTTTATGCGGCTGTCACAAAGGGATGTAAAAACCTCCTTCCGGGAATGTACGTAAATGCAATTATTGAGAAATTCGGCAATGAAGTACCTGCCCTGCCTTCGGATGCCATTGTCAGCTTTGATGATAAACATTATATTTTTACTTTTGACAGGAACAAGGATGAAAACGGGGATGAATTCACTGAATACAGGATTATTGAGGTACGCAAAGGGATGACGGCTGCCGGATATACAGAAATTATTGTTCCTGAAAATTTTGATATCAGGAAAGCTAAGGTCGTAATCAGGGGAGCTTACAATCTTCTATCCGCTAAAAAGAATGCTGGCGAAATGGCTTGCTGAATACAAGATTTTGTGGTTGAAATAGTAAAAACTTCAGATGGTTCCAACACCCTTTTTGTTCCGGAACTGAACGAACATTACCATTCAGTTCATGGAGCAATTCAGGAGTCTGAATACATTTTCATTAAATGTGGTCTTAATTTTTCCAATGCTGATCCTATAAGGATTTTTGAAGTTGGTTTCGGAACCGGATTAAATGCTTTTCTGACAGCCGTTGATGAGGTTTCTAAAAGCAAAAAAATAATATACTCGTCTATCGAGAAATATCCTCTTCCGGATTCCATAATAAAGGAACTTAATTTTAAGAACTTTTTCTCTCTGGAGTCAGCTTATCTTTTTGATCTGATCCATAAAGGAAAATGGAATATCCCGTTGAAGATTTCAAATAATTTCACTCTGACCAAGAAACTAGGTGATATTACAAAACAGAAGATCATGGGTAATTACGATCTTATCTTCTTTGATGCCTTCGGGCCTGACAAGCAACCTGAAATGTGGACTGATGAAGTATTTAAGAATATTGCAGAAATAACCGTGCAAAATGGTATTCTGTTGACATATTCAGTTAAAGGTGAAGTTAAGAGAATGCTGAGGAAGCATGGATTTAAAGTGTATCGTCTTCCGGGTCCACCGGGGAAACATCAGATAATAAGGGCAATAAAAATTTAGAAAATAATTTTTCTCTGCTCTTTTTTACTGAGGCCAAAGTATTATCTTTGCGGAAATTTAAAAATCTAAAATTATATCAAATGAAAATCAAGGGATTAATTGTTCTGACAAGTTTCGTTGCCATAATGCTTGGCTCCTGTGCGAAGACATCTGTTTCAAGTGTGAAAATAAAAACAAAGGAAGACTCTCTCTCCTATGCATTCGGAATTGTTAACTTCAATGCATTGCAGAGTGACAGCCTTAAGCTGGATCCAAGAATTGTTGCCAAGGCAATGCTTGATGGAGAAAATGGCAAACCAGAAATGTCAGATGAAATAGCCAGGGGTTTTATTATGTCATTCGTCACTGCCCGTCAGGCCTTGCAGGCTGAGAAACAGGCTGAACAGGACAAGCTCCTTTATAAAGATTATATAGCAGAGAATGAAGCATTTCTTGCCAGTAACAAAGAAAAGGCAGGTGTAACAGTAACACCAAGCGGTCTTCAGTACGAGGTTATCAAGATGGGAACAGGCAACAAACCTACCTCTAACAATACAGTAAAGGTTCACTATATTGGCACACTTATCGACGGAACTGAATTTGACTCTTCTGTCAGGAAAGGCGAACCTGTTGAATTCCCTGTTTCAGGAGTCATAACCGGTTGGACTGAAGCTTTACAGCTTATGCCTGTTGGTTCAAAATTCAAATTATTCATTCCTCAGAACCTCGCATATGGAGCAAGCCAGGCAGGTGAGCTTATCAAACCTTTTTCAACACTTGTTTTTGAGGTTGAACTTCTTGATATAATTCAATAATATGATAACTGCTGAGATTAATACTCCAAAGGGTATTATGAAGGTAAGCTTCTATGAAGAAGATGCTCCCGGAACAGTAGAAAATTTTGTAAAGCTTGCCAGGGAGGGTTTTTATGACGGACTGGCATTTCACAGGGTTATCCCCGATTTTGTAATCCAGGGTGGCTGCCCGTTTTCGAAAGATATGAGTGATCCCCGGGTGGGGACAGGTGGTCCGGGTTACAAAATAAAATGCGAGGTTTCCGGTGGAAATCAGTATCACGATAAAGGTGTTTTGTCGATGGCTCATGCCGGAAGGAATACAGGAGGTTCACAGTTTTTTATTTGCCACAGCAGAACAAACACAAAACATCTTGACGGCCAGCACACCTGTTTCGGAAAGGTCATTGAAGGCCTTGATATCATAGGGAAAATCCGTCAGGGTGATAAAATAGAAAAAATAACAATAAACGAAAATTAATATGGCTTTCGAAATCACCGGTAAAATAATTGATGTTCTTCCTGTTAATCAGGTAAGCGATAAATTCAAGAAACGTGAATTTGTTATTGAAAAAAAGGATACCGGCGGTTCAGCCGTTTTTATCGACTATATTAAATTCCAGCTTGTTCAGGATAAATGTGATCTTATAAATGAATCATTTCTTAACGAGGAAGTTAAGATCTGGTTCAACCTGAAAGGTAATAAATGGGAACGGGACGGCAAGATTAACTATTTTACTAACCTGGATGCCTGGAAAATAGAGAAAGTGTCAGAGCCAGGCAGGAATCAGAATATTCAGCCGCAAAGTCCCCTTGAGGATATGCCTCCTGAGATAGATGAATTAAGTGACCTTCCGTTCTGAAGGAATTTGAAGACTGAAATTAATTTCAGTCTTTTTTTTTGATTTTTATACCTATCTTAGGTGATTGACCGGGAATATTTTTTTCTCTCGTAACAAATAGATTTATTGATAAATAACATTAAACCACCTATAAATATGAGATATATTCTGTCATCAATAATGTTATTTTTTTTTCTACAGGGAAGTTCCCAGATTGCGACGGAAACTTCAGTTGATAATGACCTCCAGCGGGTTCAGCTGCCATATAACAGATTTATCCAGCCGGCAGGGCATCAGATTTTATTCGGTGATGCTTCCCTCGAAAATCACGCTCTTGATGCAGCTCTTTCTCCCGACGGAAAATGGCTTGCAGTGCAAGAGAGAACCAGCATTGTTTTTATAAGCACTCTGGCAGATACAGTTAAATTTGTGTTGAGAAACAGTTTTCACCCGAATCTCAGAGGCGGAAGCAACACTTATTCAGGAATTACCTGGCATGTCAGTAAAGGGATACCCGAAGTTTACTGGAGCGTCATCGGCATCGATGACCGTTCATTTGTTGCATCTGCTAAATGGGACGGAACGAAGGCAGAATTCGGGCGTTTTTTTGAATATAAAAAAATACCTTCTGTCGACATGGCTCTGCCTAACGAGTTGCTGATCAGCACTGAATCGAACCACGAATACCTTTATGTGGTTCTAAACGGGAACAATCAGGTGATAAAACAGGATCTGATATCAGGAGATACAATCTGGATTATGGATCCGGGAGTTGCACCTTATGGACTTACGATGGCTGCCGGAAAGCTTTATGTTACGAACTGGGCAGGAAGAGCGCCATTACCGAACGATCCTGATATTGCCGGTATTCCCTGGGGAAAAGCAAGGATTAATAATAAAACAGGTGGTGGAACACGCGAGGGCAGTGTTGTTGTAATAGATCCAAAAACCGGAACAAGAATAAAAGAGCTGCTTGTCGGGTTACACCCTAATGAAATAATAAGTGAAAAACATGGAAGGTACGTTTATGTGACAAATTCAAACAGCGATAATGTTACAGTTATAAATACTCTTATTGATGAGATAACTGAAACCATCAGTGTCAGATTGCAGCCTGAGATCAATCCGTTTTTTGGTGACTCTCCAAACGGCTTATGCCTCTCAAGTGATGAAAAAACTCTTTTTGTTGCTAATGGAATGGATAACGCCCTGGCTGTTATAAGATTATCAAAAAGAGCTGCCAGGAAGGGAAAAGGAAATACGAGCATAATTACAGGATTTATTCCGACTGGTGCTTATCCGTCAGGAATATGCCAGTTGCCTTCGGGTAAACTTTATGTTACAAATCTCGAAGCCACAGGGGCAAGATTAGCCCTGAACTATTCTCCCTCAAAGAATCTGATCTACAATTCTCATAATATGAGCGCTTCAGTTTCGGCAATCCCTTTTCCAGATTTAAAGAAACTAAATGCTTATACAGATACTGTAATTGCCGTGAATGACCTTTCAAGGGCAACGCTTGCAAGGGAGGCACCCAGGACGGCAATCACCCCAAAACCTGTTCCTGACAGAATTGGTGAACCATCTGTTTTTAAACACGTTTTATATATTATTAAGGAAAACCGAACCTACGACCAGGTCCTCGGTGATATGAAGCAGGGCAAAGGAGACCCATCCATTTGTACCTATGGTGCCAGTATAACGCCAAACACCCATAAACTCAGCGAGGATTTCATGCTACTGGATAACTTTTATGTGTCAGGTAAATGTTCAGCAGAAGGACATATGTGGACTGATGCTTCAATAGTTACCGATTATATCGAAAAAAACATGCGGGCTTGGTTCAGAAGTTATACACATGTTCTTTACGACGCTATGGCGTATGCCCCTACCGGTTTTCTCTGGGACAATGCCCTTAGCAAAGGGAAATCAGTAAGGATCTACGGGGAAGCCTCCGAACCGGTCCTGGATAACAAATTGAAATGGACCGATATCTATGAAAAATTTAAAAAAGGTGAAAAAGTTGACTTCTTTAACACCACAACCATTGAACCTGTAAAAGCCATTCTTTCACAAACTTATCCTTCATACGGCAGTCATGAATTCACCGACAGTATGAGAGCAGTTGCCCTGATCAAAGAATTGCATGAATTCGAAGCAATGGAGGGCGATAAGCTTCCGGAACTTATGATTATTGCATTGCCCAATGACCACACCGCCGGAGTAAGACCGGGCTATCCAACACCCAGGGCTATGGTTGCGGACAATGATGCTGCTCTTGGAAAGATCGTTGAAGCTTTCAGCAAAAGCCGGTTCTGGGAAAATACTGTGATATTTGTTGTTGAGGATGACTCCCAGGGAGGATGGGATCATGTTTCAGCATATCGCACGGTAGCTCTTGTCGTAAGCCCGTATTCCAGATTGAAGAAAACTGTCAGTACATACTATACACAGCCGTCAATGATCAGGACAATCGAACAGATACTTGGATTACCTCCAATGAATATTCAGGATGCAATTGCAAATCCGATGACAGAATGTTTTACTTCAGTGCCTGATTTAACTCCATATGTAGCTCTAAAGTCAAATATTCCTATTAATCAAATGAATCCCCAGATCATCTCGCTTAAGGGAAAAGCCCTGCATTACGCGAAGAAAAGCATGCTGCCTGAATTCGACGGAGTTGACTCAGGCAATGATGATCTGCTTAACAGGATTTTGTGGTTTGCCGAGAAAGGGAATACACCTTATCCTGCAAAATACGCCGGAGCGACCGGAAAGGAAGAGAGCATTGAAGATATTGACGATTGAACCTGTCCAGATAAAGCTTTCCAATGATAAATCCATTACTGCAGGATTGGGAAACTCCCTACGGGGTACCGCCGTTTCACCTGATTAAAACTGATCATTTCAAACCGGCGATCGTAGAGGCCATCAGATCGGCAGCCCTTGAGATAAACAGAATTACCGAAAATCCTGAATTGCCTTCATTCGAAAATAGTGTTGCTGAACTCGACCGTTGCGGAGAAAAGTTAGATCAGATTGCAGCAGTTCTTTTCAACCTTAACAGTGCCGAAACTTCAAAAAAACTTCAGTCAGCTGCTCAGAATATCTCCCCCCTTCTGGCCAGGTTTTCAAATGATATAACCCTGAATAAGAAACTGTTCTCAAGGATCAGATCAGTATTTGAAAAAATGGATACTCTTGGTCTGAGCAGAGAACAACAGATGCTTGTTGAGAAAAAATACAGGGGATTTGTGCTTGGAGGTGCCGGGCTGAATAAAAAGGATAAATCGAGATTCAGGGAGATTTCGGAAGAGCTCTCAAAACTGACTCTTACATTCGAAAAGAATGTCCTTGATGAAACCAATTCATTTGAGTTGCATATTACAGATCGGGATGACCTCCGGGGATTACCGAAAGATATAGCTGAGATGGCCTTGATTGAGGCAGTAAAACGTAACAAAAAAGGTTGGGTGTTCACGCTAAATTACCCAAGCTATATACCCTTTATGCAATATTCGGAAAAAAGGGAACTTCGGGAAAAAATGCTGAAGGCTTTCAGTTCCAAAGCTTTCCATAATAATAAAAAAGACAATCGGTCGCTGGTTTCAAGAATTGTGAATCTCCGGCTTGAAACAGCAAAGCTGCTTGGCTTCAGCAATTATGCCGCAATGGTTCTCGGCGACCGTATGGCAGAAAATCCTGAGAATGTAGAATCATTTCTCGAGGATCTCTTTTCTGCCTCACATAATGCAGCAATTCGTGATTTCGAAAACTTAAAGGAATTTGCTGCTGGTCTGGGTTTTAATGACAGGATAGAAAGATGGGATTGGGCATATTATTCGGAAAAGCTTAAAAAAGCCAAATATAATATTGATGATGAAATACTTAAACCATATTTTTCTCTCGAAAAAGCTAGGGAGGCTATCTTCGGTCTTGCTTTACGTCTTTATGGTTTAAAGTTCAGAAAGAATGACACTATTCCTGTGTATCACAAGGAAGTGATTGCATACGAGGTCTTTGAGAGTGATAATTCACCTGCTGCAATCCTGTATCTCGATTTTCATCCCCGCAAAGGGAAGAATAGTGGCGCCTGGATGACATCCTACAGGGAACAGAGAATGGATAAAGGCAAAAGAATCACACCGTTGATATCAATAGTCTCAAATTTTTCAAGACCGACAACAACAAATCCCTCACTGCTTACCTTCAATGAATTAACCACTTTCCTTCATGAATTCGGACATGCCCTTCACGGGATACTTTCAAAATGCACTTATGAAAGCCTTTCGGGAACCAATGTTGCCCGCGATTTCGTTGAACTGCCTTCTCAATTCATGGAAAACTGGGCATTTGAGAAGGATTGGCTCGATACATGGGCTGTTCACTTCAGCACCGGAGAAAAGATACCGGAAGAGGTAATACTAAAGATAAAGGAAGCTTCAACCTTCAATGAAGGTTATGCTTGCAACAGGCAGATTGGATTCTCGTTGCTTGATTTGGCATGGCATACAATTACAAAGCCATTCGGTGGCGATATAACTGATTTTGAGGGAAGTGCAATGATTAAAACGGAGCTATTCCCGTTAAATAAGTCATTGAATATGAGCTGCTCATTTACACATCTTTTCGGAGGAGGTTATGCTGCAGGATACTATGGATATAAATGGGCGGAGGTCCTTGATGCAGACGCCTTCCGGTTCTTCAGGGAATCAGGAATTTTTAATAAAGAGGTAGCTGAATCGTTCAGAAAGAATATTCTCGAAAAGGGAGAATCTGATAAGCCCATGAACCTGTATGTTAAATTCAGAGGCAGGGAACCGACGATGGATGCCTTCCTGGAAAGAAGCGGACTTAAAGAGCCCCCAACCCCCTAAAGGGGGCTTTGGTTCTTTACCCCCCTTTAGGGGGGATGGGGGGCAAAAAATAGAGAAATGCAAAATAGGTATTATATTTAGTCCTTATTTTATCTCAATATCTGACAAACATATATTAGTTATCAAATTCTTAAAGTATAAATGATTCTTTTCTTTGAAAATAGGTCCGGGAATATCATAGCAGTCGGAACAACAGCTGGATTGGAAGATAATGATATTGAAAAACTGACCTGGCTCTTTGGTGAGGCACCTCTTCGTCCGGAAAGTATAATCGAGGGTAATTATATTGGTCCAAGGAGAGAGATGATTACTCCCTGGAGCACCAATGCAGTTGAGATCACTCAGAATATGGGGATCAGCGGGATAGTAAGAATAGAAGAGTTCTCCAGGGCAAAATCAGCTGATCCTGAATATGATCCTATGCTACAAGCAGTATACATTGATCCTGACCAGGAGATCTTTACAATTGACCGTATACCTGAAAAAGTTATTTTCATAAATGACATAAGATATTACAGTGATAAAGAGGGACTTGCGCTGAATGATGATGAGATAAAATATCTTGAGGATCTTGCGCTATCAATCGATCGCCCTTTGACCGACAGCGAGGTTTTTGGGTTTTCCCAGGTAAATTCTGAACATTGCCGACATAAGATCTTCAACGGGATCTTCATTATCGACGGTGAAGAAAAAGATTCAACCCTCTTCCAGCTTATAAAGAACACCACACATTTTAACCGGAATAAAGTTGTCTCGGCGTATAAGGATAATTGTGCTTTTCTCCAGGGTCCGGTTGCAGAACAATTTGCACCTGCATCTCAGAATAAACCTGACTTTTTTACTGTGAAAAACTATGAATCAGTATTATCAATAAAAGCTGAAACTCATAATTTCCCAACAACCGTTGAACCTTTCAATGGTGCTTCAACAGGCACCGGTGGAGAGATCCGCGACAGGATCGCAGGCGGGAAGGGAGCATTCCCTATTGCAGGAACTGCCGTTTATATGACCTCATACCCAAGGTCCGACGGTGCCAGACCATGGGAAAAAACAACTGAAGAGAGACCATGGCTTTACCGTACTCCGGGTGATATACTTATTAAAGCATCCAACGGGGCAAGCGATTTTGGCAACAAATTCGGACAACCTCTTATATGCGGCTCAGTTCTGACATTTGAGCATTTCGAAAACCTCAGGAAATTCGGTTACGATAAAGTGATTATGCTTGCCGGAGGGATCGGGATCGGTAAAAAGAAAGACAGTGAAAAGGATACT
>CAZCQC010000032.1:0-9047 GCA_964500155.1 uncultured Rikenellaceae bacterium
ATTCAAGTTTTTGAATTTAAGAGATAATAACGGAATCCTTGTTACCATTAAGAGCGATAAAATAACCGTATAAATAAGCAGTGCTGCCGTCGACCCTGTTAATGACTTCAACAATGGTATCGAAGAGTAATTTTCGGCTAAAACAACAGAAATTACGGCAATTGCATTTGCCGGTGTAGGCAAACCCTTAAAAGAGGTGGTCTGAGTAGTGTCGATATTGAATTTTGCCAATCGTAATGCCGCGCAAACCGGCATTAATACAGTGATATACAATAATATACTAATAAATCCTGAATCAGGCCTGGACAAATTACCGGAAGAAGCGATCAGCAATTTATAAATTATAAGTCCCGGTGCAACACCAAAGCTTACAACATCAGCAAGGCTGTCCAGTTCTTTCCCGGTATCTGAATACGCTTTCAGTAACCGGGCTGAAAAACCATCAAGGAAATCAAATACCATTGCCGCCACAATCAGCCAGCAAGCTATTATCAGATCTCCGTTCATGGAAAAAATTATAGCTGCGAAACCGGCAGCCAGGTTAAGCGATGTTATGAGATTTGGAATGTGTTTCATGGCGGTCACATTATGCCAGGTAGTTAAGGAAAGCAAATTTAGGATAAATTTCAGATGATCGGGAGAAATTATTAGATTTGCAGCAATTAATACTGTCTGGATGATCAATTTCAAGAGCATAAGGATAGCCGTGGATTTTGATGGCACCATTGTTGAGCATGAATATCCCGGGATAGGTAAGGAAAAGCTCTTTGCATTCCAGACTCTCAAGGAGCTTGAAAAGCTTGGTGCCAGGCTTATTCTATGGACTTTCAGATCGGGACCTGAGCTTGATGAAGCAGTAGAATTTTGCAGGAAGAACGGTATCGAGTTTTATGCTGTTAATAAAAACTACCCTGAAGAGGTTTTTGATGATACTATAAGCAGGAAGATCGATGCTGATATTTTCATCGACGACAAGAATATCGGCGGATTTCCGGGCTGGAGCGAAATCTGGCAGATGCTTGTTCCTTTCGACCTTCACCAGCAGGAGATGGAACGACAGATCGCCAATGCACGAAAAAACAGTCTTAGACGATTGTTCGGAAAACGAGATAAGCAAAATGAAAACTGATTATAACAAATATTTCTTTTTAATCCCTTTTTTCCTTCTGGTCTCATGGATTCTCTCGTGTTCAAGCCGTTCAGGTGATACTTCCAAATCACGAAACGGATCACCTGATTTAAGTAATCCCGGTTATAAAACTGAACTGGTGAAAATGGTTTCACCTTCAGAAAATGCTGAATACAAGCTTAAGGATCAGGTCAGGGTTTCTCTCATTCCAGCCGGCGATGAGCAACTGATTGATTCAGTTAAAGTTTTTTTTGACGGGAAGTTGGTGGCTCTTCTGACAAATGCCCCATGGGAATGTCCGGTAGGCTCCTCTTTTACGGGCATGACAGGAAGGAAATCCGTCAAAGCAGTTGCTTACACAAAGGATAAGAGCCAGGCGGTGACACGATTCGTAATTGTCTATTCTGATGTCGTTCCGAAAAGATACAGCTACAAGGTTATCAACACCTATCCTCACGATAAAGAAGCATTCACCCAGGGACTTTTTTATGATAACGGAATTTTGTACGAGGGCACCGGCCAGGAGACCGGATCGACCCTTAGGGAAGTTGAACTTGAAACCGGTAAGGTCCTCAGACAGCATAATCTTGATCCTTCCCTTTTTGGCGAGGGGATAACCCTGTTTAAGGACAGGATCTACCAGGTTACATGGAGGAACAAGGTGGGCTTTATTTATAACCGATCCGATTTCAAGGTGTTAAATAAGATTTTTATACAGACGGAGGGCTGGGGCCTGACCACCATGAATGACAGAATCATAATGAGCGATGGTTCAAATGTTCTTTATTTCCATGAACCCGAAATGTTTGATGTTGCTTCAAGGATTGAAGTCTATGATAATGAGAAAAAGGTCGATCAGATTAATGAACTTGAGTTTATTGACGGCGAAATATGGGCTAATATATGGCAGACTGATATTATTGCGAGGATTGATCCGCTGAGTGGCAAAGTAAACTCATATATTGACATGTCGCCATTATACCCTGAAGCAAAAAGAAGAGAGGTTAACGCGGATGTTCTAAATGGCATCGCCTGGGATGCTCAGGGCCGACGGATATTTGTCACCGGTAAAAGGTGGCCGAAGCTCTATGAAATAAAGATCACGGAATAAGCTTTTTCCCATAAATAATATTAACGGCCAGAGGTATTATACTGAATTCTACCGGTGTATGCCCAAGCGATTCCCCGTCAGCTTCAATATACAATACTGAATCTGAAGTGACTTTCAGATTGTTGCTCCTGTATCCGTCAACCTTCGGATGGCTCATAATTGTTCCGTCGTACAACAGTTGAAGACTTTTAATTATTTCAATCCTTCCCATCTCCTTGATCACGGTAATATCAAAAAGTCCGTCGTCGGGAAGTGCTTCTGGAGTCTGTCTCATTCCACCTCCGCAATATCTGCCGTTACCGACGTTTATTGAAAATATTTTTGATGTATTTGTCCTTCCGTCAATAGTGATTTCAACTGGTGTGTTTCTGTGAGAGATCAGACTGGTCAGGAGGTTGTAGAAATATATAGCTTTATTGCTCATTCCCTTGTCTTTCTGCTTATTTGTCTTTTTGACAACAACTGCTTCAAACCCCAGACCTGCAATATTTATAAAATATCTTTTTGCTTTCTCTTCACCGTTGAAATAACTTATTGCGCCTATATCGTGAAGCATTTGTTTCCCCTCCCTGATAACCTGTACGGCCCCTTCATAAATCAGGGGGATTCCGAACATCCGGCCCCAGTCGTTTCCTGTGCCGACAGGGATAAGACTTAGTGTGATATCTGTTGTGGGACAATGACCCTGGGTAAAGATCCCGTTTATTACCTCATTTAAAGTCCCGTCACCTCCAATAGAAATTATCTTTCTGCCTCCTCCGGCAATAAACTCCCTTGTAAATTCAGTCGCATGGCCTTTCCTTTGTGTTGTTCTGGCACTGAATCTGATATCGTTTTTCCAAAGAATATCAGAAATCCTGTTCCAGTCCTTTCTGGCTTTTCCGTTTCCTGCATTGGGATTTACGATAGCAAACCATTCCGGGTTTATTTCATTCTTCTCCATCGTCTTGTTGTTTAAAGCAAATATCTGAATAAATGAATAATAAATACACCGGCTGGAAGCTAATTTTATTATTGGATAAACAGGCTGCAAAAACTCCGGTACCTGATCATCTTAATTCATATTATGTTAATAACATGTTGAAAAGGACGAAAGAAATGTTTACAATTACATTATTGCCTGTCCAAGGCTGGAAATTCTTAAATTGTAAATTTGAAGCTCAAATTAAAACAGGTTTTCAAAAATAAATCACATGGGAAGGATCATAGCTATCGCGAATCAGAAGGGAGGGGTCGGAAAAACTACCACGGCAATAAATCTCGCCGCCAGCCTGGCAGCTCTTGAGAAAAAGGTGATAATAATTGATGCTGATCCCCAGGCAAATGCCACATCAGGAATAGGCGTAGATTCCCGTCAGATAAAATGCACTGTTTATGATTGTCTTATAGACGGGAAGGAACCTTTGGATGCAATTCATGTGACAGGCGTGGAAAATCTCTCAATAATGCCCTCCAATATTGATCTGGTAGGAGCGGAAATTGAGATGCTTGACAGGCATGAGAGGGAAAAGATCCTGAAGGGAATCCTTGGTAAAATTGCCGGAAATTTTGACTATGTTATAATTGATTGTTCACCATCGCTTGGCCTGCTTACTGTAAATGCTCTTACGGCTGCCAATTCGGTAATTATTCCTGTTCAGTGTGAATATTTTGCCCTTGAAGGCCTTGGAAAACTCCTGAACACAATCAAGATCATCCAGAATAATCTTAATCCTGATCTTGAGATTGAGGGATTCCTTCTTACAATGTATGATTCGAGACTGAGGCTTTCGAACCAGGTTGCAGAGGAGGTGAACAAGCACTTCCAGCAGATGGTCTTCAAGACAATTATTCAAAGGAACGTAAAGCTGTCTGAAGCGCCTAGTTTCGGGCAACCGGCAATACTCTACGATGCCGATTCAAGGGGAACTGTCAATTACCTTAATCTTGCCAAAGAACTGATCGAAAAGCATGATCCTGCCGGGAAATAATCTGTAAACAGAAATGACCATGACAAAGAAAAATGCATTAGGAAGAGGGCTTGGAGCTTTGATCGATGGTGTTGAGAAGGAGATCCTTGAGAAAAAAGTCGAACCCAATATGGATATCTCTTTAGATTCAATTGATGGAAATCCATTTCAGCCAAGGACCCATTTTGATGAACAGGCTCTTGAAGAATTGGCCGGCTCCATAAGAAAGGTTGGCATTGTTCAGCCCCTTACAGTAAGAGAGACAGGTAACGGAAGATACCAGCTTATTGCAGGTGAAAGACGCCTCCGGGCTGCCCGAATGGCAGGACTGACACATGTGCCTGCTTATATCAGAACCGCCGATGATCAGGCAATGCTTGAACTGGCGCTCGTTGAGAATATCCAGCGTGAAGATCTCGATGCTATTGAAGTGGCGATCAGTTTCCAGAGACTAATCGAAGAGGTCAGCCTGACCCAGGAACAGCTGAGCGACAGAGTCGGAAAACAGCGTTCGACAATTGCCAATTATCTGCGTCTTTTGCGGTTACCAGCTGAAATCCAGCTTGGAATAAGAAATAAACATATCATGATGGGCCATGCCCGCACCCTTGTCAATATCGAAAATCCGAAGACACAGATGGATGTTTACTACCGTATTGTCGATGGTGACCTATCGGTAAGGCAGGTAGAGGAACTTGTAAGAATGCTCCAGACTGAAAAGATTAAGGATCCGGCGAAGCGTGAAAGGAAAAAGAAGTTGAATGATGACTTTATTCAGCTTTCGGAACATCTGAACCGGATATTTTCAACCAGGATCAATTTCAGGATAAATGAACAGGGGAAAGGGAAAATAGTCATCCCGTTTGAGAATCCCGAAGAGATGGAACGCATTTTGGGACTCTTTGACCGCCTTAACTACTGAAAATAATTATATTTGTTGCGCCGGTCCTGCTTCAAGTAGGATAAAATCCGGATTATATTGAGTTTGAGAACAGTTAAGGTAATAAAAATTATTCTCATTACGTTAGTTTTTTGTCTGTCGGTTAATTTGACCGCACAGGACACAATTGCTGTTACCGGACCGGTAAGACGGGCTTTTAAACCCGAACCATTAAAAGCAACAATGCTGGCGGTGGCCTTTCCGGGTCTGGGACAGGTTTATAACAGGAAATACCTGAAAGTGCCCTTTGTTTATGCAGGTTTTGGAGCTCTGGCTTATTTCGTGAGATTCAATACCACAAAATATAATGAAATGATGAAAGGTTATCAGGACTTTACGGATGCAATTCCTGAAACAGCCAGTTACCTGACTTTAGACGGACTTAAGAACCAGGACCCGAAGACTTACGATCCCATCCTCTATCCGGATTCGTATATACCTTCAAACAAATCGTGGGTTGAAGACAATCTTATTAAAGCTATTGACTACTATAAGAAAAACCGCGATCTTACTTATATCGGTATAGCCGCCTGGTACCTGGTAACCATTCTTGATGCGAATGTTGATGCAAGCCTTGCGAATTTTGATGTCAGTAATAAACTTGATGTTGAAATTACCCCGTTACAATTGCCTGTACCGGGAGTAATTGGAGCAGGATTAAATATAAGCCTTATTTTCACGTTTTAAATGAATAATTAAATAATGAGATTAAAATCACTTCTGATAACATTTTTTCTTGCAGTTCTGATAACCGATGCGTCTGCTGTTAATGATACAATAATACTGAATTCGGAAATCTATTCTGAAAAAATTTCTGCGGATCTCGACAGCCTCGTAAACAGCTGGTATGTCAGGTTGGCAATGAGGGAGAACCCTGAAGATTTTAATTATGATTCTGTCGGAGTTGAATTCTCCGATTCTGTCTATAGAGCGAGGATCAGCAAAATAAACTCACTTATCAAACTTCCATATAACAGTATTATCAGAAACCATATTCACGTATATACAATAAAACAGAGAAAACACTTCAGCGCGGTACTTGGGCTGATGAATTACTATTTCCCTATGATAGAGGATATTTTCGATTCTTATGGTCTGCCTGCCGAACTTAAATATATGGCCGTTATTGAATCAGCCCTTAATCCAAATGCAGTTTCAAGGGCCGGAGCAACAGGTCTGTGGCAGTTCATGTTCAGTACCGGCCGTATGTATGGTCTGAATATTAATTCGCTGGTTGATGACAGAAGGGATCCAGTTAAAGCCACTCATGCCGCTGCAAAGTACATCAGGGATCTTTATAAAATCTATAACGACTGGATCCTTGTTATTGCTGCTTATAACTGTGGTCCGGGAAATGTGAACAAGGCCATTCGGCGGTCAGGTAACAAGAAAGATTACTGGGATATTTACTATAGGCTTCCACGTGAAACCAGGGGCTACATTCCACAATATGTTGCTGCAACATATTCTGTAAACTTTTTTCCTGAGCACAACATCCGTCCTCTCCCTCTGAATATTCCTGTATCAACAGATACTATAATGGTAAGTAAGGATATTCATCTTAATCAGATTTCGGAAGTAATGGGAATTCCAATTGGTGAGCTAAGGGCTCTGAATCCTCAATACCGTACAGGTCTTGTTCCCGGATCGGCAAAACCTCTCTCGCTGACCCTGCCAATGAGCCACCTGGGCGATTTCATTGATCTGAACGACACTATCCGTAATTATAAGCCCGAGCTATATCTCTCAAGGATAAACCTTACTGCCGATCCATCCCGTTCAGTCTATGTCCCTGTAGATGTGAAAGGAAAGACTAAATTAATTTATACAGTAAGGGAAGGTGATAACCTTGGCTTTATTTCGGAATGGTACAGGGTTGGACTCTCCGACCTGAGGTACTGGAACAATATTAACAGGAATACGATAAGAGTCGGCCAGAAGCTTGCAATATATGTCGATCCGTCACGAGCAGGCTATTATTCCAAAGTGGATACAATGACTTTTGCAGAAAAACAGCAGATGATCGGAAAAACAGCAACGCCAAATCCTGTTGCAACTGCCTTTTTGTCGGTACCGGAAGGTGAATATATAACTTATACTGTCCGTTATGGGGACACTATATGGGATATTGTGAAGATGTTTGATAATGTAAGCACCACTGATGTTCTTTCATTAAACAGCATCAGCGACCCGGGAAAGATTAAGGTTGGCCAAATACTAAAAATTAAGAAGAAGAGCTGAGCTCTTTCCCGAAATGCGCCCTTTCAGGTCATTTTTACTATTACTGATCGTCCTGATCTGTTTTGCAGGGCTCTCTTATGTTTTGCCATGGGACCTTAATCTGCCTTCGGTAGAAAGCCTGATACCTGAAAAACTCATCCGGAATTTAGCTGTTGATGATTCAGCAAAAAACCGGGCTGAAGAAAACAATGCCGTAGATATTTCAGGGACTTTAACCAATCCGACTCCGGTTGTTAAATCTGACACGACTTCTGCTCCAGTTATATCCTCTCCTCCTGACCCGATCGAAGTATTCCTAGATTCCCTGCAATTTTCGGAAGGACAGATTAGGATCCTTTATTATGGTGACTCCCAGATTGAATATGACCGAGTTACCTCTTATCTTAGAAGATCTTTGCGCAAGGACCATGGCGGTACCGGACCCGGATTATTCCTGCCGGTGATGCCGGTAACATATACCAAATCATTCTATGTCAGGGCTTCATCAAACTGGAGACGATTCAATTATCTCTCATTTAAGAACGGGGAGATAAAACATAATGATCTTGGTCCTTTTATGGCTTTCTGTCGTTATTTACCCGATGGACAGGTCTCTTCAGATAAGGTAAAGTCATGGATACGGATAACACCCTCTACATTTTCTGACGATAGTGAATCGAAATATGAAAACCTGAGAATCCTGTACAGGAATACTCTTGACAATGTTAAAATTGATGTCAGATCTGGAAGTAATGCGGTAATATCCGATACCCTGAAGATCAGCAACAAAATCACTGAATATATCTGCCCTCTCTCAGGATCAAAAAACATCCTGATCGATTTTTCGGGGAAGACCAGCCCTGACATTTACGGAATTAGCATCGAAAGCAGAAACGGAGTCGTTGTCGATAATATTCCGCAGAGAGGAAGCGCAGGACTTGAATTTACAATGGTCGAACAGGAAAACCTCAGGGATTCCTATGCTCTTCTGAAACCTGACCTTATTGTTCTGCATTACGGACTTAATCTGGCGACGAATATCAGGAGTGATTATTCCTATTATGAAAAAGGACTCTCACGTCAGCTGAAACTGCTGAAAGAGATAAGTCCGGGCACCGGATTGATGGTTGTTGGTCTCACTGATATGGCTTACCAGGACGGAGAGGTAATAAAATCATATCCAAACATACCGAAAATAATTAATGCACAGCGGAATGCATCTCTTAATTCAGAGGCCATTTTCTGGGATGCATACACCGCGATGGGTGGCAGATCGACTATAATAAAGTGGTTCGGGATGAATCCGCCTCTGGCTAAGAAAGATTATGTACATCTTACCGATCAGGGGGCTGATACTCTTGCCAGGATGATGATCTCTGACCTCTTCACAATAAAAGATCATGAACCTTTCATAAAAACGCCTCCTGATGTTCTGATTGATACAATTGCGCTGGCGAAAGCAGAAAGTATTTCCGTCCCGGAGGAACTTCCGGAAAAACAGGGATACCTGAGATCTTTGGTTTCGGTTATCTTCAGTTATGACCCGGATAAGCCTTTCATTTTTTCATCTCCGGCATTCTGGATATTTTTCCTGTTGGTGCTTGCCGGATTTAGTCTGATCTATAAAAAGCTGTTCCTGAGAAACTTTTATCTTTTACTTATAAGTCTCTTCTTTTACTTCAAAACAGGCGGACTATT
>CAZCQC010000033.1:0-4116 GCA_964500155.1 uncultured Rikenellaceae bacterium
ACCTTCAGGGGATATGGAACAAGGACATGAATCCATCGTGGGATTCAAAATACACGACAAATATTAATACGGAAATGAACTATTGGCCGGCAGAAACAGGTAACCTGTCGGAATTGACTGAACCACTGATTAAAATGGTTAAAGAACTTACAGACCAGGGAGGCCAGGTTGCAAAGGAACACTATGGGGCAAGGGGATGGGTGTTTCATCAGAACACCGATATCTGGAGAGTAGCAGCACCAATGGACGGACCAACATGGGGTACATTTACAGTGGGAGGAGCATGGTTAACAACACACCTGTGGGAACACTATCTCTTTACCCTCGACAATGAATATCTGGAAGATGTTTATCCCGTAATCAAAGGTTCGGTTGAATTCTTTATGGATTTTCTCATTGAGCACCCTAATGGTAAATGGCTAATTACAAATCCTTCCACTTCACCTGAAAATCCACCAAAAGGACCGGGGTATAAATACTTCTTCGATGAAGTGACCGCTATGTACTATTTTACGACTATTTGTGCAGGTTCATCGATTGATATGCAGATACTGACTGATCTCTTTGGATATTATGTTGAAGCTGCTAAAGTGCTTGGATTAGATAAGGATTTTGCAGCAATGGTTTCGAAAGCAAGAGGACGCCTTGTTCCACCCCAAATTGGAGAGAGCGGAGCACTTCAGGAATGGTCTGATGATCTGGCTCAGATGGAGGATAAACACCGTCATTTTTCTCACCTTTATGGTCTCTATCCGGGAAATGTTATTTCAGCAAAAAGAACACCTGAGTTAATTGATCCCGTTAAAAAGGTGCTTGAGCAACGTGGAGATGAGGGTACCGGGTTTTCAAGGGCGTGGAAAATGAGTCTCTGGGCTCGTTTATATGATGGGAACCGTGCCTATAAAATATTCCAGGGGTATATCAATGACCAGTGTTACCCTCAACTTTTTGCCAAGTGCTATACTCCCTTGCAGGTCGACGGTAGCTTTGGAGTAACTGCAGGAATAACAGAGATGTTAATACAATCTCACGAAGGAGTAATAGATCTTCTACCAGCTCTTCCTGATGACTGGTCTGATGGTTCTTTTAAAGGAGTATGTACAAGAGGGGCTTTCGAACTTAAGTTCAGCTGGAAAGCCAAAGCAGTGACCTCAGTTGAAATTCTGTCAAAAGCCGGACAATCCTGCAGGTTACATGCCGGCAACCTCAGCTTAGTAACAAATAACGGGAAGAAAGTAAAAGTCACAAAATATCCCGATGGTTCATTGGAATTTGATACAGAACCATTGAAAATCTATAAACTTGGGAAAGATTGAGCCAGATATTTTCTTTGAGCTTACCGATAAATAATAATAACCGGATCATATTTTTCAGGAGATAAATAGTATTAGATTTGTTTTATAACTATAATTAATGCTAACTAAAAGGTAATTTTTCACTTTATAACAAGATTGTCCGACTAAATTTATTATTTGCGAGTTAAGGTGTTGAATTAATGACATATACAAACAGGTCGCCCCGATGGGGCTCATTTTTCTATTGATGATTATTTTCTACAAACAGGTCATCCCTAACGGGACTTACAAAAGCCAAACTCCGTAGAGCCTGTCCCGCTCAGGCGGGAAGTGAACTGTTTGTAGAAATTAGCACCACCATGATTTTAGCTCCATAGGAGCGACCTGTTTTTTATCGGACAGTAGTGACTTTATAATAAAATTTACCAAAGCCGATGATGCCAAGCATTTTTAACGATGTTATAGGTCCTGTAATGAGGGGTCCTTCCAGTTCCCATACTGCCGCCTCACATCGCATCGGAGCTATTATCAGACAGGTCTGTCCTCCTGAAAATGGAAAGGTGCTGGTTGAATTTGACAGGAAAGGGTCACTGTCAACAACATATGAAGGACAGGGTAGCGCCATGGGTCTGATTTGCGGTCTGCTTGGAGTAAGTATTCTTGATCCGTCGATTGTAAGATATAAGGAGCTGACTAAAGAACGTAAACTGAAAATAGATTTTCAGATCACAGATTTCGAAGCTTCTCACCCTAATACATACAAAATTCTGGTTGAAAACAAAAAGCAGGAAAAATTTCACTTCATAGCCGTTTCAAAAGGCGGAGGGATGATCGAAATGCAGAATATCAACGGATTTGAGGTTTTAATCAGAGGTGACTATTTTGAAACCTTGATTTGTTGTGAATCCCAACCTCCTGAAAAAATTCAGAAGCTTATTCAAATTCTGAAGAATCATACGGATCATTCAGAGATCAGTCTTTCCCAAAAAGGTCAAAATAGCTTTCTGATCAATATAAAATCGAGAGACCCGTTACTCATGAAAGTCAAAGATCTTATAAATGACTCTAAAAATGTTACCTGGATACGGGGAATCGATCCGGTAATGCCAATTCTTGCCGGGACAAAAGAAAAATTACCTTTTACCACAATAGATGAGTTGCTTAAATTATCCGGACAAAAAGGTCTTGATCTTGCCGATCTTGCTATTCTGTTTGAATGTGCCCGTGCAGGTATAGACCCTGAAAAGGTCCTTTCTCTCATGAATGAAATTGTCTCAAATATTAAAAACTCTATTCAGGAAGGATTGAAAGGGACAACCTACAAGGACAGGATTCTCGGGCATCAATCTCACCTGATCCTCGAAGCTGAAAAGAATAGAAAAATAATCCCGACCATACAAAATAAGATAATTTCCTATGTTACAGCTTTAATGGAAGCAAAAAGTGCGATGGAAATCATTGTGGCAGCTCCAACTGCAGGATCAACAGGAGTGCTCGGTGGAGCTATTTTCAGCGTTGCTGAAGATTTTTCTGATGATCCCGGCTCCATCGTAAAAGCATTCCTGGCAGCAGGGCTGATAGGAGTATTTATTGCTCACAAATATACTTTTGCTGCAGAGGAAGGAGGATGCCAGGTTGAGTGTGGCGCCGCATCAGCCATGGCTGCTGCCGGACTTGTACAGCTTATGGGCGGGACGGCCGGTCAGGCTATAAATGCGTCTTCTATGGCATTGCAGAATGTTCTCGGTATGATCTGTGATCCTGTTGCTGACCGTGTAGAGGTCCCATGTCTCGGGAAAAATATTCTGGGAGCTACAAATGCACTTAACGCTGCAAATATGAGCATTGCCGGTTTTGATCCGGTAATTCCTCTGGATGAGGTAATTGATGTGATGAGATCTGTTGGGGAAAGTATGCCATCCTCATTGTGCTGCACCGGTCTCGGAGGATTATCCATGACCCCGGCTGCATTGAAACTTTATAAGGAGCTGAAGATGAAAAACCTTTAAATTTTGATACTTCTGTTCTGCAATTTTTACAACATCGACAGATGCAAAAAATGTTATAAGGATGTCTATAAGGAATAAAAAAATGAAGTTCTGATGGAATATTTTGACAGCAAGACCATAGAAGAAATTGCCCCTCAATCGGAGTGGGTCGACTCTATGGAAACGGCATTGAAGACGATTACAACCGGCAAGTTTGTTATGCCAAAGAGGATGCATCTTGATTATGGTGATGCCACATTCCTTCTTATGCCATGTATAACTGATGAATACTGGGCTACCAAAATGGTTTCGTTTTGTCCGGGCAACAGGGAAAAGGGACGACCCTCAATTTATGGAACAGTTGTTTTGAATGACACAAAAACAGGGGAATCTCTGGCAATATTAGATGGGGGAATGATTACTGCAATGCGAACAGCAGCAGTTAGCGCAGCGGGTATAAGGCATCTGTCGCCTCTGAAGAGCCATTCTTTGGGAATAATTGGCACCGGGGTCCAGGGAATTTACCAGGTCCTTTTTGCCTGTTCGGTGCGTGAGATAGACGAGATCTGGGCTTTCGACCAGAACCCCGGTAATCTAAAACGGTTTGCAGTTGAAATGAATTTCAGGTATCCCAATATCAGGGTACATCTTACAAATAATTCTGATCATGTTGCTCTGAATTCACAGGTTATAATTTCTGCAACAAATTCTAAGGATCCGGTTTTTAGGAATTCGAAAGAATTATTTTCCTGAAAGTCATTTGTGGTATTTGGTTCCTTTAAACCCGAGTTCTGGTTGTTTGATGTGCAGCTTTTCAGGCAGTTTTATGAGTT